>DASUVL010000387.1:0-3801 GCA_036379015.1 Niastella sp. | reverse complement strand
TATTGTACTTCCATTATTATGTGTAGCAGATATTCTGGCAGTAAAGTATTATCACCGGCATGCGCAATGGCCGCATGTTATTAAATTATTGCCCTGGATGGTGCTCGGCATTTTAGTGGGGGTGTTTGTGGGGAAAGACCTGAATGAAGCTTTATTTAGAAAGGTAATGGCCTCTATCATTGTACTTACGGTAGTGATCATACTCGTGATAGAGTTCCGTAAAACGGTGATCATACCGGGCAACAAAACATTTACAGCCAGTATGGGACTGGTGTCGGGGTTTACTACCATGCTGGGCAACCTGGCGGGCGCTTTTTCGAATATCTATTTTTTGGCCATGCGTTTGCCTAAAAATGATTTTATAGGAACCGGCGCCTGGATCTTCCTGCTTATCAATTTATTTAAGCTACCCTTCCAGGTGTTTTACTGGAAGAATATCACGGCTACCTCGTTGTTGACCGACTTAGCGCTGGTACCCTTCCTTATTCTGGGTTTCTGGTGCGGCATAAAATTGGTGGCCAGAATAAAAGACGATCTGTACCGCCAGGTGGTGATTGTGCTCACCCTTATTGGCGCCATCTTTATCTTCTTAAAACGATAGCGTTCCTTACTTTTTTGATACTTTCTTTATTGCCTGCTTCACTTCTTCAAAGGAGGCGTCTTTCGATAAAAATCCATCTGCACCAATCTGATGGGCTTTATTAACAAACGCTTTGCTGTTGTGCATAGAAAAAAACAGGATCTTAATGTGGGGCCAGTTCTTTTTTAACTCAATGGCGGTTTCAAAACCATCCATCACTGGCATGTTAATATCAAGCAGGCAAATATCCGGCGGCTTGGGTAACTTGGGTAAATCGTCAAGAAATACCCTCCCGTTTTCGGCCTCCAAAACTACTTTATATCCCAATAAACTAAGTCTTAAATTAATGGCCTGTCGTAACATCGCATGATCATCTACTATAGCAATAGTAACTGGCTGTGCATTTTCCATAGCAATTATTCAATAAGATATTTTATACCAACAAATCGGCGCTTACCATTTGATTATTATCAATGGTTTTTTAATAATGTCTGTAAAATGATAACGAGTTTAACTACACAGGGGATTAAAATGAACCGGTTCAGAGGTATTACCTTCTGTCCACTGAATACACGGTAAGCTGAAGAATTCGAAGGGTGCGAACAACCGGCAGCACTGTATAAGGCGTTTGGAGGTATTTATCAAATAGCCCTGCCGGTTACATGCGAAATTAATTTAATAATATTAATACTAACAAATATGTATGGGGGTTAATGGCAAAAAGCATTGTTTTTTTTAGTTTGATAAATATTTTTATTTATCCACCCTATGATTGAATTGCGTTTAATCAATTCACACTAAAGTGCTGTATCGAATGCATAACCGCATTTACTGCTCCCGATTACCGATTGAAGTTTGCTAAATGCTTATAATAGGCTACACGAAGGATTTTTCTTTTCCCGGATCAAGTTGCCCCTAAAACAAGCCCCGCGCAAATATGAAAAGATAGTTTCATGTAACAAATACCTTTATTATCTTCACCCCGGAATTTTAACCTTTCCCAATGAAAAGAATAATCCCTGTGCTGCTGCTGGCGGCTGTATTATTTGGTTGTGGCCAACAGAAAAAGGATCCTACTAAAAAAGCGCCTCAAAAAGCGGCGCATGCTACCAACAACGCTCCCCTGTTTCACTATGGCAACCCCGTTTTATTGCAATATGACCGGTATATAGCCGGGCTCGATACCCAGTTAGTTAATATGGGTAGCCAGGCCGTTGATACCTTTCAGGCGTTTTTCAAAAACCAGGCTCCGGCAGTGTGCGACACCGCTTTTTATATTTTCAACCAGTTTCATAGCAGGTTGAGCAGCTACCTCGATAGTCATACGGAGGCAGACTCCATAGAATATCTACAGTTCTTTTACGCTGAGGAGAACGGAAAACCATACCCTCTTTCCCAAAAACACAAAGCCATTAAACGCGCTTTGGATAACAATGGCTTTGGAATGGAACCTATGGAAGGTGCGGTATTAATTGTGCAGAACAAGCAGTTCATGGTGCAACGTTTTGGCAAATACGTTTCCGCTCCCATGAAGCAATACCTGACCCAGTTGACAAAAGAACAGAAAGAAGGCTTTGAGTCAGATGGCGGCCTTGTCATTGAACCCGTCATTTTAGCTGGCCGTACAGTTTGGTGGGAACAGTTTTCCAAAACCATCGCCAACACCAACTTTCTGTATGCAAAAGAAACGGCCGATCAATACAGCTTAATGTTGTATGTATTAATGAAAGGGATGGACAATACCGGTGTTAATGATTATTATAATGATAGCATCCCAAATGGCTATATTTTATCAGCCTATTTCCAAAAAGCCTGGACGTATGTGCAGGAAAAGCACCCGCAATCAAATACCAATGCCGTGATAACGCCTTTTTTGAATGCCTGGTTAAAAAAAGATTCAACGGAAATAAAACAGGTGATCAATAGCTTCGAAAAAGAGCATAGATCGCCGTGGCAATAAACTCTTGGTTCATAAGCTTGTTAATTCGTTAACTCAATCATTTATTACGTATTACCTTACGCAATATCTCAACACAACTTGCTAACTCATCAGGAGTAGAAGAAGCAAATCCCAATCTCGTGGCATTCAATACCGGGGTCACTTCATCATTTCTGAATCCCGTAGAAAAATACAGTTCGTGCTGCAATGCCTTTTGGGCAAGGGCGGTTAAATCAATAGCCGGATCAAAATGTGTCCATACAGCCATGCCGCCCACCGGTACCTGGAATTGCACATAATCACTCAGGTTGGTCTTCAACAGATCGCAAAATATATCGCGCCGTTGCCGGTATGTACGCAAAGCTTTACGCAGGTATCGTTGAATTATACCATTCTGCACCAGTTCAGCAATGGCATTCTCCAGCAGAATATCGCCCTGCCGGTCGATGATGCGGCGCAATTGCGCCAGGTGGCGGATCACATTTTCTGAAGCCACCAGGTAGCCCACCCGAAAAGCCGGTGAAATGGTTTTGGTAAAAGAACCGCAATACAATACCATGCCCGCCTTATCGGCGCTGGCCAGCGGCAGCAACGGTTTGCTCAGGTAGTGAAAATCGTAATCGTAATCATCTTCAAAAATGATAAACCCATATTGTTCCGCGAGCCGGAGTAACTCAATGCGCCGGTCGGCCCGCAAGGCCATAGTAGTTGGGTAAAAATGATGCGAAGTAACATATACTATCCGCACCCGTTGTTTACGGCAGATGGCCGCCAGCTCTTCTACTACAATTCCATGTTCATCAACCGGTATTTTAATAAGATTGGCGCCGGCCTGCAAAAAATTCATATTAGCGCCATTGTAGTTCAACTCACCTACCACGGCAATATCGCCCGGTTGTAAAAAAGCCGAGCACGACAGGTACAATCCCATCACGGTACCACGGGTAATCAATATGTTCTCAGAAGTAATCTTTAACCCCCGCGTATCATTTAAATAGGTGGCCAGCACCTGCCGTAGCCACAAAGATCCCATCGTATCGCCATAGCCTAACCGTACATAGGGATTGCCCGTAAGGAGCTGACTGCGGTAAGCCCGGGCCAGTTCTTCCAACGGCGCCAGTCGCGAGTCGGGGAAACCGTCATCGAGATGATATTTTTGTCTCGACCAAACCACCGGCTTGTCCAGGTGTGGCATGGCTTCAAAATCGAAACCGGCCGTATGTGCGGGATTAATAAGCCTGGCGGAACCATTCAATAAACTGCGGGGATGCATTTCCGGTAA
>DASUVL010000386.1:0-6141 GCA_036379015.1 Niastella sp. | reverse complement strand
CGTCGGTATAGGCATCGTTATTCCCTGGTCCGCCTACCAGGGCGCCATATAAAATATGTCTTGTTTCCGCAGGCGGGCCATTTTGATTATTAGTCCAGCAGCCATGTGCTGTGCGATGATGGGGTTTTGTTGGCGGATTAGTGCCAAAACCGCAAACGTAGCTGCTGTTACGCGGATTGTTTCCTAATGCGTAGTTCATTTGTCCCAGCGCAAAATTATTATACTTGGTTCCTTTTGCCGCTGTGGTAGCCGCATCTTTATAATACACTGCCAGGAACCCTGTATTGATAGCATATCGCAATGCGCCCCAAACATCCAGGAAAGCCAGGCCACCGGGCGTATAGGTTATACGCTGTCCGTTATAGCCATCTGTCCAATAATCAAGATGCCGCTCTATGTCTTCTTTATATTGCGTTTTTCCTGTGAGCTTTGCCAGCAAAGCATAACATCCATATGATTTGTCATCCCATGCAATGCCCCATTTGTAAGATTTAATAGTGCTTTGCGGTTCAGAAGACAGGTTGGCATAATAGCTTTCCGCTTTTGTTAGCCAGGTTGCGTTACCGGTAGCCCGGTATAACCAGATAGCGCCCCACACCAGTTCATCGTTATAACCGCTATACGAATTATAATATCCGGCGGCATCTGTAATGGAACTGGAATATTTCCCCCGATACGTGTCTGCAAAATTGTATAATTCTATGGCATGGTTAATCAATGAGGTGCTGTACGCCGGATCGTCTGTTTTAAATACCAGACTGGCGGCGGCCATCGCTGCGGCTGTTTCTGCAGCCAGGTCTGAACCTGGTTTTGTGGCGTCGATCTTGTAGGCAGGACGAGCCATGGCCATTACTTCTGCCGAACCCCACCAGGCATGATCAGTGCCCCCGTTGCCTAATTGTCCATACAACTCGTTGGGTGCCGTATGACAACGTATAAAGTAATCATTTACGAAACGCAGGTTGCTTTTCAGGTATTTCATTTGTCCGGATGCGTTATAGCCGCCGGCAAAATCAATGGCGCCCCATGCCAGCATCGTAGCAGAAAAAGCCATGGGGAAATTAAATTTAACATGGTCGCCTGCGTCATACCACCCACCAGTTAGATTATGCCCTACATCACTCCCATCGCCCATGGCTGAATTGGCACGCCATGTAACGCGGTTATCTGATGGAAGTTGACCCGACCTTTGGCATTCATAAAAAAACATTGATTTTTGTAAAGCTTCTGCATAGTTGAAATTTTGTGCAATGGTTACATTCAGGTTAGCCAATAGGAAAAGGGTAGCAATCACGCTACATTTTTTTACCATGATCTTAAGATTTAATGATATAAAATTGAATTCATACAAACAGCAGTTTATAGCTGCTTTGGGGTTGACCTGTAAGGTGGACGGCATTATCTTGAAAAATTAGTGAGTATAGTCCACCTTACAGGTCAAGTTATATGTGCTCAGACCTGTCAGGAGCGCATAAACATCCTAATTATTCAAGTCCCGAGGGCGCACCTTACAGGTCAGCCCAAAGCACCAGTAATAAGCGTTGTTACACTTATTGATAATAAATGTTATTCTTTCACTTCTATGTTAGGGGGCTAGTGCAGGACTGTAATTTCCTGCTGTAGGAAAATCACCTTCATAGTACAATAATCATTCCATCATGGCTGAAATCATATCCAATGTGGATACTATTAATACAGGATATAATATCAGGAAGGGGTTGGAAAAAGAAAAAAAGAAGGAAGAAGCCCTGCAATTGCCGGACTAACTTCCTTCTATATGCTATTGGATATCGTAAGCGGGGCTGGTTTTACTACTTTAGTGGCTTGAAAGTCACCGACGTGATATAAGGATTTGTATCGTAATCCTGTATGCGGAATTTGTAAATCGTATTCCGGCTGGTTCGGATGATGTAATATTCGCCGCCACTCCCTGAGGGCGACCAATTCATGCCTGTGATCGTTTTATATGTGTTGAAGGTCAGGCCTTGCGCATCGCTGTTATTGAACTTTTGGTAATCTATATCAGAAGGCCCCATGGCCAATTTTGAATTCCGGTTTTGTTGAAGCACATGGTTCAGAAAGAAAGGAACAGGCGTTTCTTCCGGCCCTTTACGACTTATGGTAGAACTGGTCCAAACGATATCCCAGTCTTCTTTCTTTGGCTCCCCTATTACCGCGCCGTTCTCAAAGGAAATATAGTTGAAATAATACGCTTCATCTTTTGTGATGTTAACGGAGTAAAAGGAGGTTGCAGCGATATCGGCTTGTTGCAAGGTATAGCCACCGCCTGCGTTGCGGATGATCCGTATTTTCTTCCAGGCGCCCGTAGCCGGATTACCAACGCCCGGACGGCGATTAATGATGTACACCTTGTTTTCTTCAGCAGTGGCGGAAATGGCGGTTATGGCAGTTTTTGTAAGATCTCCGTTTGGATTGTCGGTATTCAGGGAAGTTGAGGATGATCTGATAAGGCCAACCGTGTCTGCAGCTGAAACGTTGGTCAGGTCATTCTTCTCCAGTTTGAATGCCAGCATACCGGTAGCAGAATTGAGTATCACCCGATGATCTTCCTGGCCGGTATAAAAGCCAAGGTCCCAACTGTTGCGATCAATAGCGGTAGCTGTTAATTTATCAAAACTGATAAAGACCCTGTTCTTCCCGTTCTCTCCCCTATTCATGTCAATGTACTTTTCAACAAAGCCCAGGGAACGTATTGTATGTTCGCGGATAGTCCCCAACGACATAGCAGTACCGGCTGAATCAAGTTTGAAGCGGATCTCATCAACACCATCAGGCAGGTAGGTACGATCTATATTGACATCGAAATAAGCTGACTTTTTTCCGGCAGGAATGGTCAATAGTATTACGCCATTATCTGAGGCCGGCGTTGTCGTGAAATTTTTTGAATAGATATATCCTTTACTGGTGTACGTGATCTTAACACGCACGTCCTTGCTAACCGCGTCTTTTGTTTGCACGGTAACACGATACAGGCTGGTATCGCTAACAAATTGCTCGCTGGTATCGAACCTTATGCCCTGGGTGTTTACAGGGTTGGGCTCCGGATCAGTGGGCTTGTCGTCCTTATGTTTGGAACAGGCATTTAATACAAATACGAACGCAAATAAATAAAACAAATTTCTGTACATCATCTTCTGATTATGGTTTGGAATAAATAGCTGGATTATACGATGTGGCAGCTCCGTTTGCCTGTATAACAACGTCTTTTTAATTATTCCTATCCATTCATTGCTTATTTAGATAGATTTTTCGTCAGAAAGGCCAAAAGGCTATTATACCTTAATTTTTTCCCAATTGGGATCATATTATCCATGGGGTATTTTTGTAATTTAACCGCATGAAAAAAATCTCCTCTTTTCAGGCGGCCGCTTTCATGCTCCTCTTTATGATCGCAGGATGTACCCAATTCTCTTTTGCGCAGCAGCAAAAGATCAGGGTGCTTGTTATAACCGGGGGACATGGTTTTAAACACCAACCTTTTTATGACGTTTTTAATGCCATCCCTTCCATTACATACGATACCCTGGTTCAGCCACAGGCCAATGCGTTCATTGCCTCACCGGAAGTAAATAAATATGATGTTCTTGTTTTTTACGATATGGTGCTCGATTCCATTTCGCCCGTACAACAGGAGGCCTATATCAGCTTGTTAAAAAAAGGCGCCTCCATGATCTTCCTCCATCATGCGTTGGTGAGTTACCAGAACTGGCCTGAATTCATACAGATCGTAGGCGGACAATACCACACCCACCCGGTAGTGGTTAATGGCGATACGTTGAAAGCCAGCTACGAACATGATGTGAGCATCCCTGTTAAAGTAGAAAACAAAAAACATCCCGTTACCCGGGGCATTGCTGATTTTGAAATAGTGGATGAAGTGTACGGTGGCGTGGAAATATTGCCGAAAGTAAAACCTTTGCTCAGCACTACCCACCCCAAAAGCATGCGTTATCTCGCCTGGATCAATCATTATGGCAATTCAGATGTCATATATATACAGTTGGGCCATGGCCCCTCGGGTTTCTCCAATCCTAATTTCCGAAAATTGATCCAGCAAGCCATTGAGTGGTCTGCCAAACGATCAAAAAAATAATGAAAATGGAATTCCCCAACCAGTGGGGTTGACTTGTGTAAGGTGGACAGGAGAGACTTAAACATTTAGTTAGATGAGTCTCCCGACTAGTCGGGAACAGGTCCAGACCTGTCAGATTCAATTAAACCAACTAAATATGCAAGACCCAATGATGGACCTTACAGGTCAGCCACTATTTAATGAGTTTGTATTGTACGGTTTGCATACCGTTTTCAGTTGTTAAAATATAGGTGCCTTTTGAAAGGAACTGCAGCCCGCTGACAATGATAAAATTATCACCCGGGTATAAATCATTTAGTTGGTTCTTTAATGCCTTTCCTGAAACATCATAAATAGTTATACGAAGCTGTGCTTTTTGCCGGGAATTTACTTTAAGGGAAACGTAATCAGTAAATGGATTAGGGAACATGGTCATGTTGTTGTTTGCTTCTTCACTCAAAACTGTTTGTATTGTAATAACCTTACTGACAATTTTTTGACCGTCTGCATCCTGTGCTATGATCCGGTAAAAGGTAGCCGCTGCTGCACCGGCTGATGCATCTGAAAAGGTATACTTGCTGATATCGCCATTACCTGGCTTATTACCTACCAGTCCGGCAGTAAAAAAATCATACCCATTGTTACTCCTTTCTATGATATAGTTTGTTACATCTTTTTCATTGGTTACCTCCCAGTTGATCAACACCTGCGCCCCGTTCCTTTTTCCATTTACCGACAGAAAATTCATGGGTAAAATCATACAACCAGGCGGGAAGGTCATCACCGGGCCTGTAACGGATACACCTGCAGCGCCGGACAGGGCGCCATAATTGATAGCGCCGAATGTAGTGCCGGGATTTCCGCCACTGACTGAAGAGGCCGCATGGAGTGTTCCGTTGGAAAATATAACACCGCCACCGCCACCACCGCCGGGTCCGTGCGGTGCTCCACCCCCGGTATTATTGCCGCCATTGCCGCCATTGGCCTGTACTACGATGTTGGCATGACCGCTGCCTGCGTAAATAGATACGCTGCCGCCAGCGCCACCACCGCCTGATGCATCGTTGAGCACCGTGGTATTTGCGTTACTACCATTGGCTATTATAAACCCGGGATTAGTGATGGTACGGGCGGTGATAATAACTATGCCGCCACCCGCGGCACCGCTCGAAGCCAATCCGCCGCCCGGGACGCCGCTACCGTCGTTACTGTCGCCGGCTCCGCCACCACCGCCCATCACCAGCCGCAACGGGCTTCGCTGTGCAAATGGAGCGCCGGAACTACCACCGTACGGTCCACCCGATGAAAAACTGTTGCCGCCTGTTCCGCCTGCGCCGCCATTACCGCCGCCGCCACCGCCACTGTTGTTGGAATTGTTCGGAGTATTATCATCGGTTCCGCCGCCGCCGGCATTGCCGGGGGAGCCCATGCCGAAACTTCCGCCGGGATATCCTTCTGCTATATTCTTCTGCAGAGAATTATAATTGTCCTCGTTAATAAGCCGTGGTGTTCCGGCAATCCCTTCTCCCTTGGAAGCATGCTTGCCCCTTAAAAAGGGAAGGCTGGCATCTGGGGGCGACACCTTAGCAAAGTCCCGGCTGGCGCCACTGCCATCATCAAAATACAACTGTGTGCCGCCGCCGCCACGGAAACCAGCCCCGGTAACGTTAATCGTATGCCCGTTCATGTTAAGGGTGTTCATTACTGCCATAGCTACTACCCCACCGGTAGTTCCATCCCATGAAGGCGGCGTAATGTCGGCGTTTAAAATGAGGTTGTAATATACAGGCACACGAATTACCTGGTAAGTGTATTGACCATCGGTTCCAAAAGGGGTATTTATATAATTATTAACCGTTGCCGTCAGAAGCGTCAATGTACCACCGCTCAACGGAACGGAATTGGTTGCTATTAAATATTCCATTTTTCCGGCGTATGCCTGCGCATTATTCAGGTAACCGCTCCCGTTTACCCCATCACCGTAGGTGATGTTATTGGTTGCATTGATCTGCACACCCTGCATTTGAATGATCAATAAAACATCACCT
>DASUVL010000385.1:0-2614 GCA_036379015.1 Niastella sp. | reverse complement strand
CTCCTCCGGAATTTGACATCTGTCAAAAAACAAATAATAATGTATTATTTTTTTGACAAATACATTGTTTTGATAATATTGTTTATACCTTAGGGGTCTGATTGTATTTCTTCATAAAGTCGTAATCAGCTCTACAATTCGCTCCCCTCGTTAATCCAATTTTGATGCTTCTCTGCAAACATTCTTTTATCCGTATTTGTGTTAAAGATGGGGCTTTTTAAATAAGTGAATTACACTAATTACTCCAATCTCCTCATTTAGAATTGATGAGCAGAACAGGTAAAGACGCGCCATTAAGGCTATTTCGGTTAAAACGCGATGGTTAATTTCTCCAATACCCAACTTGGGTTTGTCTTTATATATAATAGCGGGGATTTCATAAACAAAGCAAAGAAGCATTCAGAGCTGCTTCTTTTCATTCGTTACTGCTTTTCATTCGATTAATCCATTTATTGTTTGCATTGTAATTAGCATATCATGTGCATTGAGCCATGAAATGCTATATGGAATTCTATTTGTCTTTCTGTTAAATAATAGTTTATGACAAATGATTCTTTGCGAAGAATTCATGTCTCATGGTATGACAGCATAAGCCTGCAACTTTGCAGCACTGATTTCAGGCAGTATCGCTGGTTCAATTTTCTATTCAATATAAATAACCACCTTTTCTTAAAACCATATGGGGAGCGCTGGTGGATATTAAAATGGTTTGCATTGAATATCCATAATGCGCGGGCGCCTGCGACGTTGCAATAAAAATTCTTGCTATCAATCAGACGCATTCTTTAAATAACAGGCCATAAAAATTATGTCCCTGGAAGTATATTTTTTACTCCTCAATTAGTTTTTTATGAGAACAGAAACCCTACTTTGTCGTTTTATAAGGCTGTGTAAAAAAATAACACCCATTATTCTTGCAATCCTTTTTTTATCACCATTAAAAATATTCAGCCAGGCGGCCAATCTCGATCAGATAAGAAATGGTCCGGCCAATGACCCTACCAAGAACTTCTGGGATAATTTCAATAATCCCCAGCATGTAAACGGTAATGCCGGCGAGTCGAATGCGCACTATGTAGAAGGGCATTCCATCTCGTACAGAAGCCTCATAACGGGTCTTACCGTAGGTCAGGTTTATGAATACACAATAGAATACGATACCAAACACAGCGGCAGAATGGCGATCGATTACCTCACCCATTTTCAACGGCTGGAGCCACACACACAGTTTGGCCATGCGGCTGAAGTGATCAATCCAAGGATACTTGAAAGTGGAAGTAATGAGTTTTTAATGCGCATGGTTGACTCAAATACATTTGCCATACCAGAGCCACAGCAGGACAGTACTCCGGTAACCGGTCAGCCTCAGGGAAGTTTTAATGACCTGCCTGCTAATGAAAGATTGTTTACTATTTATAATGGAGTGATCTCAAATATTACATATGTAAGAGAAGAACCCCTTACTACTTCTGCCACTGAATCAAAGACCTCGATGAGGATCAGGTTTACAGCCGGTGACGATTCCGTGATGCTGGCCTGGGGCGGGCACATCGCCAGCCAGCTCGATTGGGGATTCCTGAACCCCACAACGCCTCGTTCGGCAGCGGGAATTAGCGGTTCGCCTTATCACATGCGCCATTTGGGAATGAGGAATGTCACTACAAACACCAACATCTCGCTTGGTAATCAGGACAGGTCATTATCTGCCAGAGCGGTAATAGCGCCACCTGATTGCAGCATCAGTCCGGCACAAAAAGCTTGTCCCGAAACTGATTCTCTGCGGTTCTTCTTTGTAGGAAGCACGACCAATACTACCTTCCTGTGGTCGTTATTTAATAATACCGCAAATGCAACCATCGAAGGATCCACTACCGGTACTTCTGTGAAGATCGTTCCGGGTACAGGTGGAAACTTTACAGCGGGTGGTTCATTTAGCCTGCAATTAATTACAACGCGCAACGGCTTGAAAGACACCTGTACGCTTACACCGGCAGGAGAAATACAAAATGTGCGGGTAACGGCAACAGCTACTCCGGAAACGGTTAACCTGGCGGTAATTGATACATCGCAGTTGCTTGCCACAGTAACACCTGGCCCGAGTGATACTACCGCTTATTTCTTCAGTTGGGTACAGTCTCCGGCTACCGGCGGTTCGTTAAATGATGATTCAATACCAAATCCTGTATTCACCGCCACAGCAATCGGTACTTACAGATTTATAGTAACTGTAACCCAAAAAGCAGCGCCGAATTGCGTAGCCAAAGACACTGTATTTGTTGAAGTGGAAACTTCCGCTGCTCCATGCGGTATCAGCGGACCAGATCCTGTTTGTCCGAAGGAAACCAATACTTACAAGTATGATCCGGATAATGATGGTGATGCCGACCCAATTCCGGCTAATTTCACCATAACCTGGAGCTTCTCAGGCAATAGCAATAATGCTACGCTCAATGGGCCGTTGAATGATACTACGGTTACAGTAACTGCAGGTTCACTGTGTGAAACCAGTTACAGACTGAAGATCTTAATTAAGTCCAATTCAGGTTTGATAGAAGACAGCTGCTTCAAGACAGTAAATGTAAATGTGGATTCAGACCTCGTAATCGACTGTCCG
>DASUVL010000384.1:0-6431 GCA_036379015.1 Niastella sp. | reverse complement strand
GCCGCCCGGCGCTTATACTTTTGCGGTAAAGGGCGCCAATAACGATGGAATATGGAGTGCACCGGCCACGCTCAAAATAACGGTATCGCCGCCTTTCTGGAAAACATGGTGGGCTTACAGTGTGTACGGGTTGCTGTTTATCACACTCGCTTTTTTCATTGTACGGTTTTTCTTCCTGCGGGCCCTGCTTCGACGTAACCAGGAGCTTACCCGGTTAAAGTTGAATTTCTTTACCAACATCTCTCATGAAATACGCACCCACCTTTCTTTAATAACCGGGCCTGCTGAAAAGCTCATGCACTCCGGTACCAATGATCAATACGACAGGCAATTGCTGCGCACCATTAGGTCCAACTCCGAAAGCCTGCTGCAACTGGTTAACGAATTGATGGATTTCAGGAAAGCGGAAACCGGTCATCTGCCCCTGCAGGTGTATCATTGGAACATCGTTCCCTTTGCGGAATCTGTATTCGATGCCTTCCATGATATATCCGTTTCAAGGAACATAAGGGCCGATTTCATCAGTTCTTCTCCGGATATTGAAGTATGGTTTGATAAAGAACAATTGGAGAAAGTACTCTTCAACCTTTTGTCCAATGCTTTTAAATTCACTCCGGATGGGGGATATATCAGCGTTGATATTGAAGAAAAAGATACCACCATAGCTATCAGGGTAACAGACAATGGCCGGGGTATTGCCAAAGAAAACATAGAGCGGCTGTTTGATAACTATTTTCAGGGAGACGATTACGGGAAACAAAACACTGGTTATGGCATTGGTTTGGCCTTGTCAAAAAGCATTGTAGAGATCCATAAAGGCACATTGGCCGTATCCAGCGAAAACACAGGCGATGGTCAATATACGACCTGCTTTACGATAACATTGCTCACGGGAAAAGCCCATTTTGCAGAAGTGCAAATAGCCCCGCTTGCACCATCTGCTGCGGTATTACAGCGTACTGAGATGGTGCAAACTGAACAAGCCGTGCCTGCATCAGTCAAAAACACCCAGGATGGAACAAAAAGCACCGTTCTGCTCATAGAAGACAATGCGGGCATCAGAACATTCATCAAAAATGCATTACAGCCGCAATACCACATATTGGAAAGCAGTAATGGCCTGGAGGGGCTACATGCTGCGATGGAGGCAATGCCCGATTTAGTCATCAGCGATGTGATGATGCCGGAAATGGACGGACTTACATTTTGCAACAGGATGAAGAACGATGTACGCACCAGTCATATCCCGGTTATACTACTAACAGCTAAAACCGAGATCCAGCACCAGGTAAACGGTTTGCAAACAGGCGCAGAAGTTTACCTCACCAAGCCGTTCAGCATACAAGTGCTGGAATTACAGATCCGCAACCTGCTTGCCTCGCGTGAGCGGTTATGGCAGCAATTCAGGCAACAAATGGATATAGTTCCTGCTGACCAGGCAGCCGAAAATGGAACAGCTGCCACAGAAAATTTGTCCATCGCTCCCGTCACCCTGCATCCCCTGGATGAAGCATTTTTAAAAAGCATTACCCAAATGGTGGAGGATAACATGGGAAATGCGGAATTTGGCATAGCATTACTGGCAAAGAAATCGGCCATGAGCCAACCTGTGCTTTTTAAAAAATTAAAAGCAATTACAGGCATGAGTGCCAACGACTTTGTAAAATCGCTTCGCCTGAAAAGAGCCACCCAACTATTGCAGGAAAACAGGTATACCGTATATGAAATAGCCTATATGGTAGGCTATGAGAACAGCAAATACTTCAGCAAGGAATTCAAAAAGCAATTTGGTAAAACACCCAGTGAATTTGCCAGGTCCTAAAGGTATTCTCAAATTAAAAGACTTTCATATATCGGATTCGTACAGTGGGTTGTTCGCTTTCGTACACGTTATAAAATTTCTTTTTCTAAAACCCTTACAGGCAAAGGGTTTAATGAATTGGCACAACCCTTGAAATCACCTGTTGGCTCCTTCATGTGCCCTGATTACAAGAGCATAAACGACTTACACTAAAATAATATACAACATGAAAAAAGGTAAAGTATTACTGTTGATATTGCTGTTTATAACAGCAGCAGCATCTGCACAACAAACAGAAACGAGGAATATTTCGGCGTTTAACAAACTTGAGATCGGCGGAAGTTTTGATGCGGTGCTCAAACAAGGAAATGAAACGTCGGTAAAGATCACCGCAGAAAATATTGACATCAAAAAAATTCTTACTGAAACGAATGGAAACACGTTAAAGATATCGCTGGTAAAAGGGATCTATCATAACATCAGGGTTAAAGTGGAGATCACTTATACAAATTTGGATGCTATTGAAAGATCTGGCTCCGGCAATCTTACCTGTGAATCAGATATTTCATCTACGGGTGACTTTCATCTTAGCTCCAGCGGTTCAGGAAACATTACTATAAAAGGGAAGATCAAGGCAACAGGTCAGGCTTTCGTTGGCAAAAGCGGAAGTGGCAATATAAGACTGGCGGGTCTTCAGGCAGAAGGTACCCACATGAATTTTTCAGGCTCCGGCAATTTTGAAGTAGAGGGGGGCAGTGCAAAAACACAAACGATACGCCTTAGTGGTTCAGGAAATGTAAGCGCTTATGGATTGAAAACCGAAACGTGCTCTGCCGCTGTATCTGGTTCGGGAGATATAAAAGTGTATGTGAGCAGTTTATTGGAAGCAACGATAGTGGGCTCTGGTAATATTGATTACCGCGGCGATGCGCAGGTGAAGAAAGTATCGGTAGTTGGATCGGGCAGAATAGACAAGAAAGGATGATTTGTGAATGGTCCGAAATATGTCAGGATTTACTGCTATTCGAATTCAGAAAGCTATTACATTTGATACGATATCAGTAATATAAAACGATTGACATATGCCACAAAGCAGACACCGTCACAAGCACCAACGCCATCATGCGGGTGAGGTTACCCGTCAACCCCAGGCGGTTAAAACAACACGAAAAAATCCCATTATAATTATGGTTGTTTTTGTTGGTATACTGGGGGCCATAGCGGCTCTGTTTGCGGCAGGTTCTGATCCGGTATGGTTATTAACCGGCGTGCTGGCCGGCGCCGTGGTTGGTTATTTTATAGGCAAGCGAATGAACAGGCTGGGCTAGCCTTCCTTATTATATGCTGAAAATAAAAAACATCCGCCAGCTGGCAGATGTTTTTTACTGTTCGCTAAATTTTATCATCAAGCAATATCAAACCTGTCCAGGTTCATCACTTTATTCCAGGCTGCTACAAAGTCATTTACAAATTTGTCCTTGGCATCTGAACTTCCGTACACTTCAGCAATCGCTCTCAGTTCTGCGTTGGAGCCAAACACAAGATCTGCCCGGCTGCCTGTCCATTTAGGTTGGCCGGTAGTACGGTCGCTGCCAATATACAATTCCCTATCTTCAGAAACAGCTTTCCATGCCGTGTTCATATCGAGCAGGTTTACAAAGAAATCGTTGGTAAGCACGCCTGGGCGTGTTGTGAAGACACCATTCTTGGAGCCATCAAAATTTGTGTTCAATGCACGCATGCCACCCACCAGTACGGTTAACTCAGGGGCAGTCAATGTGAGCAAGTGTGCCTTATCAATCAGCAACGCTTCGGTAGATACAGGTAATGTTGATTTGCGGTAGTTACGGAAACCGTCAGCAAGAGGTTCCAGATAGCCAACTGAGTCAACATCGGTTTGTTCCTGCGAAGCATCCATACGGCCAGGTGTAAAAGGAACAGTGACAGCATGACCCGCGTCTTTCGCTGCTTTTTCAACACCGGCACAACCAGCCAGTACAATCAGATCTGCCAGCGAAACTTTTTTACCGCCAGTCTGTGCGCCATTAAATGCCGTGGCTATGCTCTCCAGTTTATTCAAGACTTTTTGCAACTGCGCCGGATTGTTTACTGACCAGTCTTTTTGAGGAGCCAGGCGAATGCGGGCGCCATTTGCACCGCCGCGTTTGTCGGAACCACGGAAGGTGGAAGCTGAAGCCCATGCTGTGGAAACCAGTTCAGCTACGCTCAAGCCAGCTGTCAATACTTTTGCCTTCAAACCTGCAATGTCATTTTCATCTATTAGTTTATGGTCAACTGCAGGAATAGGATCCTGCCATATCAGTTCTTCTGCAGGCACATCAGGGCCCAGGTAACGTGCACGGGGTCCCATATCGCGGTGCGTTAATTTAAACCATGCCCGCGCAAAAGCATCTGCAAATGCATCGGGATTTTCCAGAAAACGCCTGGATATTTTTTCGTACACCGGATCTAACCGTAAAGAAAGGTCGGTAGTAAGCATGGTTGGCAAATGCTTTTTTGAACCATCATACGCATCGGGAATAATACTTTCTGCATTTTTAGCTACCCATTGCTGCGCACCGGCCGGACTTTTAGTAAGTTCCCATTCAAAAGCAAAGAGGTTTTCGAAGAAATTATTACTCCATTGGGTGGGCGTTTTGGTCCAAATTACTTCAAGTCCGCTTGTAATGGTGTCAGCACCTTTACCAGAAGCATAACTACTGTTCCAGCCCAGGCCTTGTAACTCTATGCCGGCAGCTTCAGGTTCTTTACCTACGTGCGTAGCAGGAGCGGCGCCATGGGTTTTGCCAAAGCTGTGCCCGCCTGCTATCAGGGCAACCGTTTCTTCATCGTTCATTGCCATACGGCCAAATGTATCACGAATGTCTTTAGCGGCAGCAATGGGGTCGGGGTTACCATCGGGACCTTCGGGATTCACGTAGATCAAACCCATCTGCACGGCAGCCAACGGTTTTTCCAGGTTGCGACCATGGATATGACCATCTGCATCGTCATCAGACACAAGTACGCCATGCCCCTCTACCACGCCATGGGAACCATGCGCATAGCGAATGTCGCCACCCAGCCATGTAGTTTCAGAACCCCAATACACATCTTCATCCGGTTCCCATACATCCGGACGTCCACCCGCAAAACCAAAGGTTTTAAAACCCATTGATTCCAGGGCTATATTTCCGGTAAGGATCATCAGATCGGCCCACGAAATTTTGTTGCCATATTTTTGTTTGATAGGCCAAAGCAGTCTGCGCGCTTTATCGAGGCTTACGTTATCGGGCCAGCTGTTAAGCGGAGCAAAACGTTGCTGTCCGGCGCCTGCACCACCACGGCCATCACCCACACGATACGTCCCTGCACTATGCCATGCCATGCGAATGAACAAGGGGCCATAATGCCCGAAGTCTGCCGGCCACCAGTCCTGTGAGTCGGTCATCAGTGCATGAAGGTCTTTTTTCACCGCTTCCAGGTCGAGGCTTTTAAAAGCTTCAGCATAGTTAAAATCGTCACCCAACGGGTTTGATTTATCCGAGTGCTGGCGCAGGATACTTAGCTTTAACTGGTTGGGCCACCAATCACGGTTCCTGGTGCCGCCACCGCCAACAGATTGCTTCATACTGCCATTGTGGAACGGGCATTTACTGATGTCTTTTGAATCTTTTTCCATTTTTATGATGTTTATGGTATTAACAAAACACTTGCCTGCACCTGGTTTTTTGTGCAGGGACATAAAAGTATGGTATTGTGACAGATAAGGACAATCAATTAACTCTATAATCTAATAGTTAAAATCTATGAGGGTGTTTTAACCATGGATACGGTTACAATAATTATTCTTCTGGCAAAAAAGATACCCGTGTCACGGTCCGTGGCACGGGTATTTTCATTTTTGTTGACTTTATTTCTTTGAACCAGATTGTTTGCCTTAGGTTAGGCATTCTTCAATTTTTCTATATCAAATTTTTTCATTTGCATATAGGCTTGCATTACCTTTTGTGCTTTGGAAGGATCGCTTAACAGCTTCGGTAAAATAGTAGGTACAATTTGCCAGCTGATGCCAAACTGATCCTTTAACCAACCGCATTGGCCTTCACTACCACCATTGGCCGTTAATTTATCCCAATAATAATCGATCTCCTCCTGGGTTTCACAATCCACTACCAAGGATATGGCTTCATTAAATTTAAATTGCGGACCGGCATTCAACCCCATAAATTTTTTACCGTTCAGTTCAAAGGTTACTACCATTTGATTATCAGCCGTGATCTTCGAGTTTTTAAATACTGAGCAATAAAATGTGGCGGCGGCCTGTGCTTGTCCATCAAACCACAAACAGGGATAAATTTGATTAGTCATGTCTTTGTTTTTTTGTTTTATTGATA
The DNA here is from genome assembly GCA_036379015.1 of Niastella sp. Lineage (GTDB taxonomy): Bacteria > Bacteroidota > Bacteroidia > Chitinophagales > Chitinophagaceae > Niastella. The sequence continues at coordinate 233 of DASUVL010000384.1, read as the reverse complement.
CCACAAAGAAACGATGCCGCGTAAACCTGGAATAGAACAAAGCCGACATTATTCAGCCTGGCCGAATTTCAGGTATTCTTTGGGCGTAATGCCGGTGAATTCTTTAAAAGCACGGATGTAATGACTTTGGTCAGCATAACCATTAGCGAAAGCGATATCGGTGAGCTTATTGAATTGTCTGTTGTTAAGCTGTTGAAAGGCATTATTGAACTGCCAGATACGTCTGAACTGGT
>DASUVL010000383.1:0-25944 GCA_036379015.1 Niastella sp. | reverse complement strand
CCTTTTTAAGATCATCAGGTCAACTACTGCAATTTTATACCGCTTGTCAGCGTTCTTGGTTTGTTGTGCAGTAGTGGCACAGCCTGTTAGTATACTTACAAGTAATGCAATCGTGAATATTCTTTGTTGCTTCATGTCGTGAATGGTGAATGGTCAATGATCAATGACCGTTTAAATTTTTAATACCCGATTTCATACATCCTCCTTCATACTTCCTACCTCTTACCTCCTACTTCTTACCTCCTACCTCAAACAATTTCTTCAACTCCTCATAACTATGAATCGCATTCGCCGGTAACTTCTCCCCATGCTCACCGAATACATACAGCGCCGTTTCGGGCTCTATGGTTACTTTACTTTCATCGATCTTACCGGCTTTATCTTTGATCGCTTTCATATCACAATGAAAATGCTTCCCGATAAACTCATATAAAGCAATGCGTTTATTAATGCCGTAATCATGTCCTTCTTCGGGCAGGTGCACATTTTCAACCATGTCCTGTTTTCCATAATACCCGTACATTTTTTGCAGGTATGGAAACTCAGTTTCCGGCACGTGGGCGGTCCAGTCTTTCCCATCTGATATAACCAGTTGCGGACGTGGTGCAGCCATGGCCGCTATTTCCGGGTTATTGGTGCCACCACCACATAAATGCACCGGCATACCGCTTTCGCAAGGACAGCCGCCACTATGATACGATGATACCATCACCACCGGAACACTTAATTTTATGCGATCATCCAGGGCCGTTATCAGCATGGTATGGCTACCGCCACCCGATCCGCCACTGATGGCAACGCGGCTGGTATCTGCTTCCTTTAATTTCAACAAATAATCCAGGATACGAAAAGTCCCCAATGCCTGCACGGTCATAGCCAAACTACGGCGATGGTCTTCTGATTTGAATTGCAACAGCGATTCGCCCCAGGCAAATATGTCGTAACTGATCGCTATACAACCCATGCGGGCCAGCGTGGCACAGCGATACTGACAATCGGCGCGATACCGGTGTTTGTCCCAATGGCCGTCAGGGCATAATACCACGGGGATCTTCCCTTTTATTTTCGCCGGGCGATACAATGACGCACTGGTGTACACGCCGGGTAATACTTCAAAGGCAATATTTTCCACGGTATAGCCATCCATCTTCCGTACCGGTGTTATGATGGGTTTTGACGCAGGCGCCGCAGGTATGGGCGACAATTGCAGAGCTGCATACATACAGGTACGTAATTCGCTTTTCCGTTTCTCCCAACTGCTCACATCATTATATAATGATGACAGGTATTCCAACTGTGTTTTGCCTTCTTCCACCGTTTTCAAATGATATTGAAACGCACTGATCTTATAACTTTTATCGCCTGTTTTACTGAACGAAAGGTCCTGGGAAGCCAACACATTCTCCAGCGTCTTCTCTACATTGGGCTTAAAACGCCAGCGGGCATAGGTTACCCAACGGTTGCTCACCATGCTCTCGTTGTACCTGATCTTGATGCCATACTGACTTTCAATTTCCGTCAACACCTGCTTCAACGGCTCCCGGTAGGCATCATCCGATGTCTGGCTCATACAATCGATCCAGATGACCAGGCTACAGATGCAATAAATAAGTTTTCGTATCATAATAAATCTCTTTATGGATTATCCCAACCTGTCAGATTCGTAGATAGAATACGACCTGTCAGGTCCGCATGGACCCACTGCTCGTTCAAGACCTTATGGCGAACCTTTCAGGTCTTTTTCTTACACTGCTCTCAACAGTACCTGCGCTGCTTTCCGTTCATTTTTTCTTGCTTCCTTCCAGCCGGAATACAACAAATTTTTATCCAGCACCGGCTTGGGAAAGAAAAGACTTGCCACATATCCCACAACCATCACTACCAGATGACTGTACACGCCCAGCATGAGCTTATGATGGGTGAAGTTATAGGCGCCGAAATCAAGCAACAGATGTTTCTCCGTACCTGTTCCAATTCTGGTAGACGTTAAAAACGCATACGCAGTAAACACAATACAGGAAATTATTCCTATTGTAATACCCTGCCTGTTGGCCCGGGCACTGAAAACGCCCAGCAGGAAGATACCTACAATACCGCCTGAAAATATTGCGTACAGGGTGAAAACAATACCCAGTACGCCTTCGCCACCGACGTTGATATATAAACAACCGATACCAATGGCTATAAGACCTGAGATCACTACTGTCCACTTTCCTGCTTTTAAATAGTCTCCATCAGGCCGGTTACGACGCATCTTTTTGTAATAATCTTCTACACCCACAGCCGCCAGGCTATTCAGGTCGGCACTCAAACTGCAAATTGCAGCCGAGATCATCGCCGAAAGAATTAAACCGGTTACACCTACGGGTAACCTGGTAGCAATAAAATAGGGGAAGACCTGTTCTGCGCGAATGCCTTGCGGCAGGCTATGCTGCTGGTAAAAAGAAAACAGGGCTGTACCGATGAACATAAATAACATCCACACCGGAACGGTGAGCAAGATGCCCATCAGGGAAGCGCGTATGGCGCCTTTATCCGTTCTGGCGGTTAAATACCGCTGTACTACGGTTTGATCGGTTCCATATTTCTGGATTGCATAAAAGGCCCCATTAATGGCCATTACCAGGAAGGTGAGTTGTGTAAGGTCGGCATTATATGGACCGAAACCCGTACGGCCATTTGCTTTGGCGATCTCCCAAACAGCCGAAGGTCCGCCGTCTGCTGAAAACAAGATGACACTCAAACAAATGATGCCGGTTGCAAACAACATGAATCCCTGGAACACATCCAACCAGATAACAGCTTCGATACCCCCCATTAAATTCACCGCTATGATGATCAATCCAATGACAATGATCATTAATGTGGTGTTCCCGCCTATCATTCCATCCAGCGCCAGCGCCAATAAAAAAAGCACGGTTCCCATAGAAGAGAACTGACGTAGCACAAATGCCAAAGAACTATAATACCGGGCAAACACGCCAAAGCGTTTTTCAAAATACTCATACGTGCTCAACCCTATCACCTTACGATATAGCGGTACAATAAACCAGATAGTTCCCAAAAGTATAACAGGCACCATCAATCCCTGTACCAATAAGATCCAGTTGCTGGTATATCCTTCGCCTGGATATGCCAGAAAAGTTACACTGCTGATAAGTGTTGCCAGCAATGACATCCCAATGGCCCAGGCCGGTATGCGTCCCTGTGCCAGGAAAAATGACTTCAGGGAATTTTGCCTGCGGGCAAACATAAACCCAACAACCAATGTCACCACCAGGAAAAGGATGATGATGATATAATCCACTAAATGCAATGATATTTTAAACATATGGCAATGATATAAGAAACAATCGTTTAGAAATTCCAGCAACCTTCCGGCCATTGATAACTACCAGGTTTAACCGTTATAAACAAACCCGGATCATCGGTTTGCATGCGTACTACTCCCGGCGCCATTTCTTCAACCGGAAAAAACCGGGTAAGCCCGGCCTGCCTGATCAATGCCCACGCAGTGGCGCCGCCTTCCACAATCAGTTCCTGTACCATACTGCGTTGCAGCGCTTCTTTCACCAACCCGGCCATCTTTTCTTTTAACTGGCCCGCACCAATAGAAATATTTCTAGTCGAATTTTCCTGTATAGCAACAATGGCTTTTCCATGCTGTTTCACCAGGGCCACTACTTCATTCGCCCATTTCACATAACTGTACGTTCCGTTATGTATTGATCTGACAATATCTTCGGGCATATAACTTACCGGTCCGCCGGCAGCCTTGATCTGTTGAATAGCATTACGACTATCGGCAAACGTGGTCCCGCAAACAAACAAACTGAGCGGCAACCGATCGGCTTTTTTGACGTTCCTGACGCTGCTTTGCTTACCCGCTAACATTTTATCGAGCATGGCGCTGAAAAAACCGGATGCACCGGCAATCAGTGTTTTATTGTCCATTTTCGCGGCCCAGGATTGCAGGTCTGTTGTTTGCGCGGCCTCTCCTACTATAATGCCTGTTGCCGGTAATGCCTCCTCTGACCTTTTAATATGCAAAGGGTAACCCTTGCAGCGCAACATATCTTCAATGGCTGAACTGGTTATAGCAAAATCGGGATCCTGTGAAAAACTGGATTCATGCACCGGTTTCCCGTGCAGGTAATACCGGCCGTTTTGTATCGTTCTACCCAGGGCAGGATTTGCTGCGACCAATACCGCTTTCTCAAAACCGGTCAACGACAATTGCGCCCGCATTTCTGCGAGGATATGGCCACGTAATACAGAATCTGTTTTTTTAAAGATCAGGGCCGGTTGCAACGCCAGCAGATCCCTGGTATGTTTTTGCATATCCAGTACAGCTTCTGCTTCGGTCAATGACCGGGTATCGGTGGCTATAACGAACAGATCGGCCTTCGTGTTTTTATTCACTTCAGTGCCCAGCTCCACATTCAGGTGATAGCGCAAGCCAATGCCCGCCAGTTCGGCGGCACCGGTAAAATCATCTGCTATCACTGCTATCATTATACTGGTTTTTGTTGTTTGATCTTGTATTTGCTTAACTGTACGGCGGCTTCTATCGCCAATACCATGGCATCCGGACTGGCAATGCCTTTCCCCGCTATTTCAAAAGCAGTTCCGTGATCAACCGAAGTACGGATGATGGGCAAGCCCATGGTGATGTTCACTCCTTTCACGCTATCCATTTGTTTTTTCTCGGCATTCCATTTAAAGCCCGTAAGCTTGAAAGGAATATGTCCCTGGTCGTGGTACATGGCCACTACCCCACCATACGTGCCGGTAGCCGCTTTGGAGAACAGCGTATCGGCAGGCACAGGCCCATCAACATCAAAGCCCAGTTTGCGGGCTTCTTCCACAGCCGGTTTGATCTCTTCATCATCCTCGGTACCAAACAACCCGGAGTCACCCGCATGCGGATTTAAACCGGCTACTCCGATCTTTACATTCGTTCCTCCCAATTGCAAGATGCCATTGTGCAACAGTTCAATCACCTGAATGATCCTGTCCTTTTTCACGAGGTCACAAGCCTCCCGCAGCGAAACATGCGTAGATACGTGTATCACGCGCATATTCTCTTCAACCAGCAACATGGCATATTTCTTTGTGCCGGTATAATGGGCATATATTTCCGTATGACCGGCAAAGTGATGACCGGCCTCGTTGATCGATTTCTTATTGATGGGACCGGTTACGGTGGCGTCAATGTCGCCGGCCATAGCCAGGTCTATTACTTTTTTCACCGCTTCAAAGGACGCATTACCCGCCATGGCAGAGATCTCGCCAAATTGCAGTTGCGCCATGTCAACATTTTTCAAATCCAGTACATCTACTGTACCCGGTTTAAAAGTGGCATCGGGCACTTTATCAATTGCATGAACTACCGCAGGTAATTTTAACCGCTGAACAATGTCGTTAAACACACTTGCATCGCCCACCAGCAATGGCCGGCAAATGGCATGAATACGCTCATTCAATAATGCTTTTATAGCAATCTCCGGTCCTATGCTGGCCGGATCACCCATCGTAATTCCTATAATTGGTTTTTGCATGTTCGTTTATTTTACCTGCCCGCCACTTAATGTAGCATACAGCGCATTAATTACTTTTTGTTCTTCTTCATTTGATAATTGGTGTAATGGCGGCATCATATAGGTATCGCACAATCCCTCATTCTTCATCAATACCTTTAATGCCCACAATGACTCACCAAGGGTTTTACCGCCCTGGTATACATTTCCCAACACATCCGATTGCTTTTGCAGCTCCATGGCTTTCGCTTCGTTACCGCTGATAGCAGCATTGTATAATTCATTATACAAACCCGGCGCAAAATTGCCTGTGCTTGGGATAATGCCATCACCACCTTTCAAAAGGGATTGGGCAGATTGTGCGGCCCAGCCGGCGAAATAGCTGAAGTCGGTACGGTTTGCCCATAACTGCAAAGCGGTTTGCAACCGTTCTTCATTGCGCTCTGAATCTTTAAATCCAACAATATTGGGATGATGGCTCAATGCATCAATTACGTCTAACGGAATTGACATATGTACTGTTGCGGGTATATTATAGATCATCAATGGGCCGGGAACTTTTTCAGCCAGTTGCTCAAAATAAGCTTTCATCTGGCCGGCGGTCAGGGGATAAAAATTGGGCAGTGTTGCCACCACTACATCTACACCGCTTTCAAAACACCGGTCTGCCAATACGATCGATTCTTCCAGTACATTGGAAGAAATACCGGCATACAATACATCCCCTGGCTCTTTTAAGCGGGAAGCCGCCTGTAAGTAATCCCGTTTTACCAACATGGAGAGCGATGCGGATTCGCCCGTAGTACCCAGGATAAATGGCATTACCTGGTGTTTACGAAAATTCGCCAGCATCTTTTCTACCGCACTGTGGTCTATTGTAAGACTGGCAGTCAACGGCGTTACGGCCGGAACTACTACGCCTTTATATTTCTTTTGGTGTTGCATTGTTTAATAAGCTGCATTATAAATTTCAATGGCATCTGCTTCTGTGATCGGACGCGGGTTATTTTTCAACAACCGGGTGATCTTCATGGCATCCACAGCCATTTGCGGTATAGCCTCTTTTGGAATGTTCACATCACGTAACCTTGCCGGTATGCCGCAGGCACTGATCAGGGTCCTTATTTTTTCAATCCCTTTCAATGCTGTTTTCACGTCATCTGCTTCACGATCGCAACCTAATGCTATTGCAACATCTGCATAGCGCTTTGGCGCTGCCACATAATTAAATTCCATAACATAGGGCAACAACAGGGCATTCGACAATCCATGGGTAAGATGAAATGTGCTTCCCAACGGATATGATAAGGCATGTACACCGGCTGTGTTAACCGGGCCTAAACAAAATCCACCGAGCAAACTGCCCATGGCCACCTGTGTTCGCGCTTCTTCATCCTTGCCATTTTTTACCGCCTGCACAATATGCGCAGCGATCAAACGCATGCCTTCAAAAGCATACACATCGATCAAAGGATGTGCAAACAGGTTGGTATACGCTTCCAGGCAATGTGTTAATGCATCCAGACCGGTAGCTGCCGTAATGGAAGCCGGTACACTCATGGTCAATAACGGATCCACATACACTATATCCGGAACCAGGAAAGGACTGATGATCCCCTTCTTTTGATTATCTGTTTCGTCGACTAAAATAGAATTGGGCGATACCTCACTACCTGTGCCGGAGGTGGCCGGCAGGCAGATCAATTTTTTGGAACGGCTTTTTAATAGTCCGATGCCGGTTATTTCCCGCAGCCCCTGCTCGTTCTCAAGTAATGCGGCAATCAGTTTTGCCACATCCAACACACTACCACCGCCTATGCCTACCACTACATCGGGATTGAACGCACTTACTTCCTGCATCATTTGTTCCACCTCTGAAAAAGAAGGTTCGTGCATGATGCTCATATTCACATGTACTTTCATACCCTTTGCTTCCAGCTTTGTGATCAATGTATTCAACTGGGTAAGCAATGGAGAAATGGTCACAATTAAAACCTTGGTACATGCCAGCGCCGTAATTTCATCGGGCAATTGCTCCAATGACCCTTTGCCAAACACCAGTTTTCCCGGAAAATGTATTTTTAATAGATCCTGCATATTCACTATTTAGATTCTTTTGTTACTTCGAATGACCTGTAAGGTCCATCATTGGTTCTTGCATTTTCAGTGTGATGTCTTGGACCTGACAGGTCTTGTTTAAAAATCCGACCTGTCAGATTCTTGGGTAAAAGAGCCCGACCTGTCAGGACCGCTTGTACAACATGTTTATGCAAGCTCAAGTGGCGGACCTTACAGGTCTTGGTCCCCCACCTGATCACCGGACTTGAAACTCTCTATCGGCATCAACTCCAACTTCGACGGATCTACCTTCACATATTTTACCCGCTGCCTGCGCCAGGTATATACAATGTGCACCATACCATCTGCAGATTGGATCACCGATGGGTAGGAATACTGGCTCACCGGTGAATCTTCCAGCACCAAAGCCGCACTCCATTTTTTGCCATCCTGCGATACAGCAACATTCAACGGCGTACGGGCGCCCTTGGGAGCACCTTTTGGTGTTTTCACATGATTGTATACGATCAACTGACGGCCATCGTGCAAGGTTACCGCATCGGTACCTGAATTGTTGTTTGGCAACTCGCTTTCCGCTAATGGCGACCAGGTCTTTCCGTTATCGGCTGACCAGGATTCCACGACCGCTGCGCTTTTGCTGCGACACAAGATCTGCAGCTTGCCATCTTTATGTACCAATATGCTAGGTTGAATGGCGTTTATCTTCTTATCCGGGTTGATGGGTCCCACCATTCTCCAGGTTTTACCCATATCAGATGATATTTCAAAATGTACTGTCCAGCCATTGCCTTCTTTACTTGATGGACAAACCAGATCACCATTACTCAACAGCACCGGTTTGTTTTTTACCGGTCCCAAAAATCCATCAGGCAGGACTTGTGGTTTACTCCAGGTTATTCCATGATCAGCAGAACGGATCAGCCAACCTTTCCAACCGGCTACATTGGGTCCTACTTTATAGAACAATAACAGCTCACCATTGGGAATTTGGTACAATACCGGGTTCCAGCAGGCGAAGCGTAGGGTATCGTTAACAACACCTGTTGCCACTTCTACCGGCTCCGTCCATTGGTTGTTTACCTGGCGGCTTAACCAAATGCCTACATCCGGATTCCTTTCTTTCGTACCACCAAACCAGGCAGTCACCAATCCCTTTGGCGTTTCTGCAATAGTTGCAGCATGGCTTTCGGGGAATGAAGTTTTATTAAATATGAATTCATCGGTTACAATACCGCTTTTGAGTTTATACGTAGAAACGAATGCATATTCGCCCGAACCAACTTCAAGCACCGCTTTCTTTCCTTCCATGCGTACAAAGCGCACACCTTCTGAACCTGTCAACGGTTTATTGTTTTCCAGGATATGCTGTACATCATCAGCAGGGATGTATAATAACGCGGTTGTATTGGCAGGAATGGTTACATTCCATGTAAACCGGTCGATCTCTTTTTTCCACGCACTTTTAATGATACCATGCACCGACTGATACGAGGCATTTACAAATTGCAACCCATCTAACGGCATGGGCTGCATGATGATCTTCTTGAAACCGGTCGCTTTATCATCCGTTTTAATACCCGCTGCATTCTCATACATCCACACCAGCAGATCACCCAGCAGCATCACATGGTTTTGTGAGTTCATACTGGGATTAGCCGTGTTGCCATTCCATAATTCCCAAATGGTAGTAGCACCATTTTTAACCATATATCCCCAGGAGGGATAGGTAGTATCGGAAATTAAGGTGTACGCCATATCAGGGAGCTTGTAATCACTCAAACAACGCATCAGCCATTGTACACCGATAACACCTGTACTGATGTGACCATGGTTCTCTGTCCAGATCTTATGGGCTATTTTGTCAAATACAACCTGCTTCGCACTATCAGGGGTGATATTAAAATACAGCGGCAGCAAGTTTGCTGTTACTGTATTATTGCTATACCATTTCTTTTGCTTATTGTAGAATCGATTGTTGAAAGCCTGCTGTATATGCTGACCCAGCGCTGCAAATGCTTTGGCATCTTCCGGTTTGTTCAATAAACCGGCAAACCGTTGCATATACGATAACATACGGTAGTAATAAGCAGTGGCAATGAGCGTTCCGTCTGTTTTCCGCAAACTGTCTTTTGAATGGATCAATTCCGGTGATTCCGGAGGCACACACCAATCACCATATTTGTCTTTAGTAACGATAAAATCCTTCATGAACTTAGTCTGCATGTACGCCAACCATTTTTTCATAGAGGCATAATGCTTTTCAATAACCCGTTTATCGCCGTATTGGTTATACAGCATATCGGCAATGGTGAGATAAGTTCCGGGCCAGGTCATATTATCGCTGTAATAATTCCAGTAAGCCGGTGCTACATCCGGAATAGAACCTTCTGCCGTTTGTGCTTCTTCAATATCCTGCAGCCACTTGGCATACAGATTACCATTGCCAAACAAAAAACTTTCGCCTAATGAACCTACTGCGTGATCAGCAAGCCAGGGCATTCTTTCATTACGTTGTGGACAATCCAACGGCATTCCTTTGTAATTGCTGCTTATACCCCACCAGGCGTTCTTATAAATGCGATTGATTATTTCATTGGAAGTCTCCAATGACCCCGTTGTTGCAATGTCATCATAGATCACTTTGCCTTCAAAATCATTGACGGTTGGCGTACCGGGATAACCAGTGATCTCAACAAACCGGAATCCATGATACACAAATGTGGGTTGCCAGGTTTCTGTACCACTCCCCTTTGCCGTATATCTATCTGTAACTTTCGCATCGCGCAGGTTAGCTACATACAATTCGCCATTTGATTGCAGGCTTTCAGCAAAACGCAATTGCACCTGCTGGCCTTTGTTTGCTTTTACCCGCATCTCCAACCGGCCCACCATATTCTGTCCCATATCTAAAATGAACACACCTGGTTTTACTGGCGAAATATGCACCGGTTTTACCGTTTGCATTATTCTTATGGGTTCATTCATTTGTGCCGTCAACCGGCCACCGGGGGCCTGTACCAGCTGCGGCTGTTGCCAGCTCTTATCATCAAAACCGGCATTGTTCCAACCCGCCAGTTCTTTGGTTGCATCATACTCTTCGCCATCGTATTCGTTATTGGTACGAATAGGTCCATCGGCCGTCATTTTCCACGAGCCGTCGGTAACAATGGTTTTCTTTGTTCCGTTCGTATATTCTATGTCCAGTTGCAACAGCAGTTTTGGAAATCCAAAAGTTTTGATCTTTTTGGGTTTGTAATTCTGCCGCATGGTAAAGAAACGCCCATTGCCCAAAACAGCGGCAATGACGTTATTTCCTTTTTGCAATTGGGTAGTTACATCGTATGTATTGTATAATACGGATCTTGTGTAATCTGTAGCTGCGGGCGCCATCACCTGATCGCCTACCCGCTGGCCATTGATAAACAATTCATATAAACCTAAACCCGAAACGTATACCATGGCTTTTTTTACTGCCAGCGGCTGGGTAAATGATTTACGGAAATACCGGGCCGACAACCGCGAGAACTGGGTAACACTGTCCCATGGCATGGCTTTTTCCAGACCAATCCATTTTGCTTTCCAGTCAATGGGCGATAATAATCCCATACTCCAGGACGCGGTTTCACTCCACGTTGTTTCGCCCTTGTTCGTCCACAGTTTTACTTTCCAGTAACAAGCGGTACCACTGGTTAATGGTTTGCCTTTGTATATTACATGAATGGATTGGTTGGAAGATATTTTTGCTGAATTCCAGATATCCGCTTCCTGCCGGGCCAGTTTTTCCGGCGAAGACGCTACCAATACCTGGTAAGCGACTTGTTGAATGTTGCGCGCCTTACCGGCAAGTTGCCAGCTCAGGCGTGGTTGTGTAACATCAATACCAGCCGGGTTGTTCAACATTTCACAACGCAGGTGTTGTGCGGTTACCTGTGCATGTACAGCATTCGCCACCAACAGCATCAATACGCCGGTGAATAAAGAAAACCTGTATTTTTTAAATATGCTCATTTTATCATTAATTCAAAACGCTGTCATCTTATCCAGGAACACTTTTTCAACGCTCAACCTTAATCCTTTGCAGAAAAATCAAAGAATAAGGTTATGTCCTTTGCGTACATCGGGTCTTTCCAATAGTCAAAGAACATATTCTTTTGTCCCATGGGTCCCATTTTATCTGCTTTTTGCGATTTGGTGCCGATGGGTGAAATGCCATGCATAAACGACAGGTCGCCTGTAGGGAAAACCGGTGCCGTATTGAATGGCGTTACCGAGAACCGGGGTGTGAACAATCGCAGGAAAACATCTTCATTGTTACACACAATCGTCAACGGTTGACCGTTCGTGATCAGTTTCATTGAATACAGATTGGAATAATATCCTTTAAACTCAGGATATACCAATGTGCCTTCGCCGGTAGAGGTATTGTTGTATTCTTTATTCCAAACGTTTAGCGTGCCGCCCTTCATCCGGTTCTTCCAAACGCGGTACGGACCTTTGCCCACCCACTGAATGGACTTCACAATGCTTTCAGGAAATGAAAAATTGATCCCTACCAATGAACTCTCATACTCTTTCGGAAAATATTTTACCTGCATTTTTACCCAGCCCGATGGATATACGGTCCACTCCAGGAACTGGCAAAGACTTTTCTTTTCAAACTCAGCAGCAAGAACCTGGTTATTTCCATCCTTGCGGGTATTCCACTTAACAAAACCAGTTTCGCCTTCGCATAATACCGGTCCATTGCTTAATGGAATGATGCCTTTGCCATTTTGTACCGTTTGTAATAAACCGGTTTTTGTATGGAATGAAATGGCTACATCGCCTGCTGTGGCGATGATCAGCGAATCATTTTGTGAAACCGTAACGTCGGCATTGCCTTCCTGTTTTACCAGGTCCTTCGCTATCGCTGCTGGCAGTTTAATGGGCCAGCTCCAGGTATATATTTCATGTTGATTTGCGTCGTATGCAGTTACATACAGTACACTGTATTGTTGCCAGTTGCTTGGCAGGGTACAGGTGATGGTCCCTGTTGTACCCGGTTCTATATCCGGTACAAAAACAGATCCTGTAGCGGGTTCATCGTTGCCGGCTTGCAAGGAAGCCAATTTATAGGTGAATTTGCATTGGTTGAGGTTGGTAAAATGAAACCGGTTCTCTACCCTGAACTGTCCGTTAAATACAGGGGTAATATCTTTTTGTTCAAAATGAACCGGCGCCCATACTTCCTTAATGGTATAATAGCTAGCCTCTTTTTCATGGAAGGGACCTACAATACCATCGGGTGCGTGGTTGCCATCATTGTCGATGCTGTCGTTTTTGTCTTTCCGCGCTACGCCTTCATCGGCAAACACCCACAGAAAGCCGCCGGCCGATAATGGGTGACGCCACATCAACTCCCAGTAATCTTCCAGTGCGGAACCTAATCCGCCATCATATAATCCATGCAGGAACTCTGTAGGGAATGTTATCCTATGGCCATGCAAATGGGTTTCGTTACCATAATCATAGTTAATATAATGTTGTGTATCGAATTGACGAAACACCTGCCAGGGATGTATCAACGGACGTTGTTGCATATCCAGCTCATCGAACCAGTGGTCGAGTTCAAAATTATGACCACCTTCATTTCCATTGTCCCAGATAACAATTGACGGATGATTGCAATCATGTGCGATCATTTCCTTCGCGAGTATGGAACCTACCTGTGTATCGTATGCTTTGTGCCAGCCGCCTAATTCGTCGAGCACCATTAAGCCCAGCGAATCGCAGGCGTTCAGGAAATGCGCATCGGGTGGATAATGCGACATCCGCACCGCATTCATGTTCATATCCTTTATCATCAGCACATCTTCAATGCTCCGGGTTTCATTCATGGTTCTACCGGTGGTAGGCCAGAATGAGTGGCGGTTCACTCCTTTGAATTTTATTTTTACGCCGTTCAGGTAAATGCCATCGCGCTCGCGCACCTCTACGGTACGGAATCCGAATTTCTCCCGTATGGTATGAACCGGTTTACCTTTTGCCATTAACGTAAATTCAACGCGGTAACGGTTGGGAAATTCCGATGTCCATAATAAAGGGTTCGTCACTGTTGTTTGCAGCAGAGCCATCGAATCACCAGCTTTTACTTTTGCAGAAAAGGGGCTACCCTCTCTTTTACCATCCATGGTATATAACTGGGCAGTCACTTCATCTGCCTGTGCTACAGCTGCCAGCTTTACTTTGGCGGCAAATGCGCCGGTTGCTTTTCCATCTACGGCAACATGCGCCATATGTTCAACCGGAAGCGCCTGTAGAAAAACAGGTCTGAAGATGCCACCAAAGATCCAGTAATCACCGCGGCGTTCAGCACCATTCACCGATTCATTGGCTGAATGTTTGCTTACGGTTACTTCCAGCAAATTCTTTTTGCCATATTTTATTAGCGGAGTGATATTGTATGAGAAACTATAAAACGATCCCTGGTGCATTGCACCGGCCGGTTTCCCATTGATCTTAACTTCTGTGTCAGTCATGGAACCTTCAAACACAATCCTGATGGTTTTACCTTGCCAGCCGGCAGGCACCACAAAGTCATATTTGTATAAGCCCTGTTCCTTACCGCGTACGGAATCTTTATCATGTCCATAATTATACTTTCCAAACCCCTGTAATTCCCAGTTCGAAGGAACAGGTATGGTTGTCCATTTACCGGAATTACGTCCGGCGGTACAAAAGAATTGCCAGTCAACGGTCTTGTCGCTGCCTGTTCCAGACAGATATTGGATCTCGGTTTGCTGGGCTTTTGCTGAGCTGAAAGCCAAAAGCTGAAAGCCGAAAGCGAAAGCCAGCACTTTCAATACATTGGTTTTTATAGTCGATTTCATTTCCATTTTTTCTCTTATGCTATTTCTATGTTCTAAACTTATTCTATTGTTCCTGTTACCCGCTGTATGCTATCGGCAGCGGCTACCTTTTTTCCATTCACCCATACACTTAATCCTTTTCCTTTTTTATATTTAGTACCATCATTATCCCACATGATCGTTACCAGTTTTCCGTGATATGGTACATTATCCAAACAGAACCAGGGCCATTTATTTTTTGGGATCAGCGGATTTACTTCTATTGTATTATCAGCACGTGGCCGCAACCCCATTAACCCGGTTATCACCAGGTCGTTATACGTTGAGTGGTTATAATAACGGCTGCGTTCCTGATCGCCTTTTAACCAGTAACCGGTCTTTTCGTCGAGGTACTCCCCTATGTATGGACGGCCGCGGTAGTATTGTGATTCAACAAACAACTCCATTAAACGGAAATACACCGAATCGTCTACCACTGACTGTTTGTAGTTATTCATCAAATTAGCCATGGCGGTCATGGTTTGCGAAGTGGCGTATGGCCATACGGCGCCATCCCATTCGCATTTGCAACAGCCGTGTGTACGGAATTGCGGATGACTTCTTTCTGCTGTAGTTAAACCGAATGGCGCAAAGAATCCGTTTTCATCTGTTATTTTTTTCCAGGCTGCTTCATAACCTGTATCGGGCAGATTGAAATACCATGGAATGAACCCAACCTCTTCCCGCACATTGGCCATTGTATCTGCTTGTTTGCGGGTTTCAAAAAAGGTGTCCTTCGCATTCCAGAGCAATTGATGAAAAAGTTTTTTAATACTGTCTGCTTTTAATGCATACAGGTCTGCTTTAGCCTTGTTACCAGCCATGTTTTCGATGATAGATAATGCCATGGCATTCCCATACATATAACTGTTTATGGTAGGCCGTGCATTCTTTTCCTTTCTTCCACCGCTGATGGACTCTTCCATGCCATCCTTTACATCTGCCTGCCAGAAAAGGCCATTGGGCAATCGCTTTTCCATTTCCCAGGTGGCATAGTCTGTTTCCAGATCGGGCAGCATATTCAGCAAATAGCTGCTATCGCCATTCACCAAGTAGCGGTTGTACAGGGCATTGATGTTCCAGCTGCTGAACGTATGTAATCTTTTCATGGCTTTGCCTTCGTTACCACGGTACCAAACATGCATGTACTCGTTCAGGTATTTGTTGTTGTGCAGCCAGCGGGCTTCATAGATGTGATGGCCCAGCGCACTGGCAATAAGGTTGTATTTATCGGCATAGTTACGGTTTACCAGGAATTCGGTAAAGACATACCCAACCGGTGTTTGTTTCAGGTGCTTACGCAATGTCCACCAGCGATAATACCACATCTCTTCAAAGTTCTGTTGCGGACATTCAAACAGGGGAATATTCGTTTTCAACCAGTCCCAGGACTGTGCATTGGGAATGGCCTGCGCGATATTCTCATCTTCCATTTTATTGAAATAGTCCACATAGTGGCGGAAGTTATCTGCCTTGAGTATAGCGCCACCCTTCTTTGCACCTTTTTGAGCAACGGCACAGCTTACACACAAGACAATCAAAAATGTTAATATACCTGGCCTTTCGTTCATTTGCTTAATATTTCATTCAAACTCTAAGGTGAATGGTCAATGGTGAATGGTGAATAGAACCCTATAATTTTGAACTCGCTACCAACATTCACCAATCATTATTCAATCATCCTACAATTCTTTCTTTGTTTTCACCGATTTGATATAATAGGCTGCCGGCCTGGCCTGTGCGCCAGGGTTAGGCAGGTCATACATCTGGTCGGTTGGGGTATCGGAATCAGGAAAGCGCCGCACATCGCCGGTCCTGAATACGAGGCGTTGCACATTTTCCAGGGGTGCAAAGAAGATCTGGTTGCCCCCCTCCTGTTTGCCATTTACGGATACGGTATAAAAACGGGTTGCTGCGTTTAAAGAAATGGTAATCTCATACTCCTCTCCTGCCATATACTTCATAATGTTCTTATTCCTGTAGCCTGCCTTTACGATCAATGTACCTGTTGAATCAAATACCAGTCTTATGCCTGCATTGCCCTTGCCATCCTGGAATTCGATGTGCAGGTTGCCGTGATTATCCTGTTGCGGTGTAACAACAAAAGTAGCCGTCATCTTCTTTGCGGCAGGCAATACATGCTCGGCTTTACCATAGTCAAAAGGATCTTTGTCTTTTATGGCCAATACCTGCGCGCCATTAGCAGCTTTCTCTATCGATACCGGCGCCCATAACGGGCTGTAGATGTTCCATTCTTTTAAAGCACTGGCAGCCAGTAATTGGGTGAAATCGTCGTTCACATCCTGATCAACTTTATCTTTCACCGGTACCGGTATGCTGGTAACCCAGATGTCTTCTTTGTTCATACTGTACGTTACCCAGCAATTTCCATCGGGTGAAGCCGCATTCGCTTCCAGTCCACGCACGTATTGCGGTCCATAACTTTTATAGTTACCGCCATAACGCATGGATGTGATCTCCCCATTTACCAGCAACAGGTTTTTATAGTTCAGTCCATCGTCGCTTACCGACAGCGCCAGCGGCCAGCGAAACTCCGAAGGATTGTATACGGTAACATATTTTCCATCAGACGTACGTTGTCCCCATATTTTAGCATTGCTGTTTACGAAATGGGGAGCGCGTACGGGGTTGTATAACCAGGTTTTGCCTTTATCCGGACTAATTGATGTAAGCGCTATTTTCCAAAACCCTACTGTTCTGCCATCGGGCAACTGGTAATAATTGAATGCTTTGTAATTCTCGTTGTGCAACGTGATCAACGGATCATTGCGATCGGCTTCTTCACTCCATTGTTGTAATAACAAGGGATCACTCAACACTTCTTTACAGGCTTCAACAAATCCCTTGTCTTTGCTGCGATCAAAGAATGGATAGTCTGTATTCTTTGCAGTAAAGGCATGGTTGTACCGGATAAAATGAATAGGACCAAAACTGCCGTCTTTATATAATTCACGCACTACGCGGCCAATGCCATTGCCATCGTTGGGATCATCTTTCGGGCCCAACACCATACCGTAATACGCAAACATCAGCAACCTGTTCTTGCTGGAAATATAAAAGCCCATGCGCTGGTGCATTACCGAGGTGAGGTCTTTTGCTACGCCATTATAATTTTCCTTCTTTGTGCCATCAGCAATTTTATAAGGCGGAAATGCAACAACCGGTGCAGACCAGTGATAACCGTCTTTGGAGGTCATCAGGATCGATTGGCCCGGTGGCACATGTTCCCCAACGGGATTGCTGAGATATTCCAGGTAAAATGTATTATTCCAGTACGTGAGCATGGGCGCATGATTGTACGTCCAGCCAAAACCATTAACCGCATCGGCCAACTGGCGATTCGCCCGCATCACCTGTATGTTGTGCACCCCGATAGCCGGCGCCAATTGCCCGTGATGATAGTCTACATTTGCCAGGGTAGTTCCAATATAGCGAACGGTGTCTTGCTGCGCAAATGCCTGTATACTGCTCAATACAATGAATCCTAAAATTGATATCAAGTTCATTCGAATCATCATTTCCTATTTCGTGAATGGTGAATGGTCAATGGTGAATAATACAAAATCCAAAAACCAAGTTCCAAATAAATACAGTTTATGATTGAGCATTTCTGCCTGGGATTTGGTTCTTGTTTTTTGATCCTTTTCTTTCTCATTTTTCATTCTTCATTTCTTTCAACTCCTTCTTAGTCGCCATAAAGATCGTCCCGTGTTTGTGGCCAACGGGTACTGATACGGCAGCTGAATCAAAATGGATAAAATCGGCTGTCTTTACGGCATTATAACTTTTGTTGCGATAGGCATCGAAATAGATCAGCCATTCTTTGCCCACCTTTGCTACTGAAGGGCCTTCTGTAAAATTACCGGTAAAGGGTGCAGACACATTGTTCCAGGGACCTAGCGGATTATCTCCAAAGGCTACTTTGATATTGCGGTTAGGGCGGGTATTATCTTTCAATACAAGGACATAGTCCTTTGCCGCTCTTTTTACGATCACGGCATCAATCACACTAAAGCCAGGATCAAGATATAATTTTGACGGCGAGAAGGTCTTAAAATCCCTGGTCACCGTATAGTACAGGCGATGGTTATTGTTTTCGTCCTCCTCCCCTTTTGGAAACCGGAATGGAATGGTAGAAGCCCAAACGATAACGAACTGATTACTTTCATCATCATAAAAAAGCTCCGGCGCCCAAACATTCACCACATTGGAATCGTTTTCCATCACGGGGATGAACTCCGGGGTTGACCAATGTACCAGGTCTTTTGAATGCGCATAGCCAAATCCTTTGTCCTTGTTCCAACCGCTGGTCCAAACCAGGTGGTATTCGCCATCAGCCCCTTTAGCCATGGAAGGATCGCGCATTACTTTACTGCCAACTTCGGGTTTTACAAAAGTGCGGCCTACGTCCGTCCATTTATAACCATCATAGCTATATAAAAAACGTAACCCGTCTGTAGCGGGTTCATTAAATGACGTGAATATATACACGGGCTTTTGCGCCGTGCAGGAAACAAGAAAGAAACAAGTTATGTATAATAGAATACGCATATTAGTCAATTGTGAAATACAAGCTATAAGCCATAAGCTGTAAGCAAAACGCCCGCTCAGGATTGTTATTCCCTTGTCAGGGGCTTGGGGGGCATAACCAATATCAACACCCAATCATTTCCCGCTTTCACTTCACCCGGTGCATCAAATTCCTTCACCCCTTTATTTGTAACAAAACCGATGTCCGTATATTTTCCATCGCGTGGATTGTACCACGACGCGTGGATGCTTTTTCCTGTCAGCTTATCCATTTTCACAGCAATCGTACGGCCGGTATAGGTATATATCATTGCACAATCCTTTGACCGGGTAGCAAACAGACGATCGTATTTTTCGCTTATGTCACCGGATATCAATGATTGATCGGGTACCCGGTCGAAATACGAACATGACAGCATCAAAGTCTTTATATATTGCATTTGCGATGCACCTGGTGCGTTGATCGCATCATACCAATAATTTGTGACCCCGTAATTGCCGTCTGTATCGTTCGGGCGGTGCATTTGCATGACGGCATTATTTCCATAAGTATACCCACAACCGCCGGCAAATACCGACCAGTAGGCATAGCGCCGTACATCATTGTCATTCCATCGTATCTCCAGGGAATCATGTAATCCCTGCGGGATCTCTTCGTACGAAGGCTCTCCGTCGAATGTTGGTTTTGCCGGTGTTTTCTTATAATCAACTTCTATATATTTCCAGTTGTCTTCTCCATAATGCAGGTCGCCGGCGCTGGTATCCTGGTTGTAGCGGCGATGGCCCGATTGAAACATATTGAACTGCAACCACGATTCGTTGTGAAACCACTCAGAAGACGTTGTACGTCCACGTGGATGGAAAGTCATCAAATGACCGGGGTCTTTTTCATGCAGGGTTTTACCTATCGTCTTCCATACGTCCATGGAATCAGTTCCTTTGATATCACCGCCATTCAACCAAACAATATTGGGTTGTGATCTATAACGATTGGCTAAGAACGTAGCGTATTGTTTAGCCTGAGCAGGAGTTACTTTCCCGGCTTTTACTTCACTGCCCCATATCGGCACCATGGCTATGTAAATGCCTCTTGCCGCAGCAGCTTTTATAATGAAATCAACATGATCCCAATAGTCGTATTGCGCTGCTTCATTACCTAATTTATTGCCTGGTGTCGTAATGGGCATGGCTACATTACCACCTTTTAAAGCAGTATCGCCATAAGCATTTACTACTTTGGCCTGATGCAGTACCATCACCTGGATTACATTAAAGCCTTTTTGTTTACGATCGTCGAGGTATTTAATAGCTTCTTCGCGTTTGAGCTTTGAAAACAATAACCAACCTGTATCCCCTAACCAGAAGAAAGGTTTTCCATCCGCCGTCATAAAGTAACGGCCATTGGCAGAAACTTTTAATGGTTTCAATGGCTGTATCTGCCGCGTAGCATCTGCGGTCTCCGCCTGCTGGCGGATCATTCCACCTGCTGCTATTGCTGCCATTAATCCTATCGAAATAACTTTATACATATCGATTCTATAATCCGATTTAACTGTTCATAATTGTGACTGGGTAATGACCTGTCAGGTCTGCTTAACCCGCCGACCCGGCAAATTGCCGAGGCAGACCTTACAGGTCCGCCCCACCACCTTATTATGTTTTCCGTATCCACGCTACCACATTCCCCTCCTTTCCATTTTTCAACGTAACCACCTTTCCTCCCTTGATTTTTTCTTCTTTACCTATCACCTGTCCATTACCGGCATCGAACCATTTTACCCGGAAAGTTCCGGGCACATTGGTGAGATCAACCTGGAGATTATTCGCATTGCCGTACATGATATAACCATTGCCAGCATTCGCCAGGGTGTATTGTTCTTTAAACGTACCATCCAACGGCTTCATAGCAGCAGCGGCCCTTACAAAACCAGCATCTGCCATTACCGGGATGTTCGCTAATGATCCGCCGGCCATAAATACCGCCCAACCCAGGTTGTCGTAACTATCACCGGAATACATAACGGCTTTGCCGGCAAATTTATCGTGGTATTCTCTCACTGCTCTATATACCTGTTCAAAAGAAGTCTTTTTAGGTTTGAACTGGCGTGCCTGTTGACGGGGCGCCAAATTTTGTCCACCCAACGGGGCGTATACGGTGCCATCCTGCTGATAATGCCAGTAGCGGATATCAATAATATCAATAACACCTGCGCGGGCAGCATCGGCTAAAATAGCATCCTGCACATCTTTGGTAGCGCTTAATCCGATCAATGGTTTTTTACCCGTTTCTTTCTCCCATTCTTTTATAACGTCTATCCAGAATTGTACAAAATGTAAAGGCCCGGTGTATTCTGATCCGGTTAACTGGATCACACCGGTGTTGCCGGCGAAGTTATTCAGGCATTGACGAATGTAAGCCCGGTGTAATTCGCGGCGTACGGGGTGGGTAACATCGTAGAACTGTTCCGCCATAAAGATGCGTTTATCACCTGCATAGGGCGGCGGTTCGGGGAAACCGGTATTGTTGATGTTATTCACCGGGCGCCAGGGAAAATCGGCATAGTGGGCGCCGGCTTCAATAATGTTGTGTTGAAAATAATGCTGATGTACCAGCACCAGTCCTTTCTGATCTGCCAGATCGGCAAATTGTTTCAGTCGGTTCCAGTACCAATAATTGTATTTCGTAAGATCGTATTTACTTAAGCCATCCCAGGCGGTGTCTTTTCCACTGCGGGCAAAGGGCAGTTCATAAAACGGCGCCCATACATCGCCATCCATGCGGCGTACACGTTCATGATCATCCCGGCGACGCTCATACCACAGTGCATAATTCTGTTCATAAGCTACCTCGTGCCGCCCCTTCATGGTATCGGTCATTTCGCAAAGGTCATCAGTTACCCCTTTGCCGGTTTCACCTGGTATAAACCGCGTGATGGCGGGTTTGGCATTTACCATTGCATACCGGCGTGCGCTGCCGCTCCACCAGGGTGATTCGGCCCGGGTTCCCGTTAAAACAGCATGACCACTCACCAGCCAACCGTTTTGAATATGCGTAGCGGCTGCGGGTTGAACAGGTGCCGGCTGTTTAAATCCGATCTCATCAATAGTTTTAACACCAGTTGCTGAAACAGGTATGGGTTGCCGTTGAGTGGCGCCATCGATGAATTCAGCTACAGTGGGTTGCGGTTTTACAGACATGGCCGTTAATTCCGCTGCCTGCGCCACGGTGGGACTGCTGGTTGCGTTCGATTCAATTAACAGCAACTGCGTTCTACCGGTAATATCTTCTGTCAATCGTTCTTTCAGTTGCCCATAATACAAACTACGGGGCTCTATGGTATTGTTCGACTCGCCCCAGTATCCGTCTCCTGAAAATTGCGCCCAGCTGCCAAACGACCAGTTTTGTGCCGTTGGCGGTTGATAACAATCAATGCGTGCTGCCGAGCAATTCCAGAAAACGCTATTGGCCACATTCCACCCTGCCCCATTGCCATCCTGACCGCGATTCATAAAGCTGATCGCCTGGCCATCCACAGTCACCATATCAAATAACACACCGGAAGCCCAGCTATCGAGACCACCGCTGAATCCATATGCCTTATGCGATTCGCATTGCACAAAAGCATTGGGACCAGCGGCACAAAATCCGGTTACAAAATCATGGTTGCCATATTCAGTATACAATCTTTGGAAAAGCGTTTGCTGACCGGCCGTAAAAAATGTATTGCGACGCAGACCGCCAATTTCTGAAACGGGCGCCAGCGATTTACAATCTTCTACCGTTACACGCTTACTGGTTTCAGTTACAAAAACAGCCGAACCGGCAAAATGCGCAAACACCACCTGGCGTACCCAGGCATCTGTCGTATTTTCTATTGTAATAGCCATCCAGCGATGGGCTTCATCTTTAGGGTTGTTAATATCATATGCCGATACACAACGAAGGTTTTCAACACCTACATCCTGTATGCGGCCGGGCCAATTGTAGGAAGCTATCATACCACCGCCGTACTGTTCATCCAGGGCGGTTGTTACCGGTGCATCCAGTTGAATGGCTCCATTATTCACCCCAACAATTGTTCTATCCCAATATATATCACGCTGGCCGGGCTTCCAGCCCAATGCGGTAATGCCACCACCAAAATGAGCGGTATGCAATTCACTGATCCAGTTGGCTGTTGACGGGCGGTGGACCACCACTTTATCACCGGCTTTGAAAGTATTAGGTGAGGCTACATTAATGGTAACACTGTTTACAGGAATATATCGATCGGTGAGTTTTATTTCAGGCGTTAGTTGCCGGTCATTCTTACCAGCTATTGCAATGAGGGTTTGCCGGTCATAACCGGTCCCTTTTAATATCGTTCCATGATCGCCGTAACCACTGCCGCGTAATACGACACCGGATGCGCGAATAATTAACTGGCCTGTTATTTCATACAGGCCCGGTTGTAATAATACAGCGCCGCGTACATTGTTCTTATCCATAGGTAATGCCGCTACATAATCCAATGCAGCCTGTATACGCTGCGTGGCATCGCCTTGTTTTACAGGCACCACCACCCGAACCGGCGCATCGGGAATGGCTTTTTCACCTGCCTTGTAACCACAAAATGAGAAATCAGGAATGCGGTTGCCCAGGGAGTCGGCAACATAGGAAAGCTTGCCTTTAACAGTTGATAATGGCGGGGGCTGCCTTTTTTCTTTCTGGGAGTAACCTGCCTGTACAAGCAGCAACAGGCTGATAATAAAGAATGGTTTTATTATACTACTGGCTGACGAACCTTTCTGTATCGGTCTTATTGTTAAAAACATGTTCCCGGATGATTAATAAAGTTGTTGAAGCCCCTTAATTGTTGAAGGTGTGCCACGTTATGAAGACGTGGCACACCTTGTGCGATACCAATTTCCAACTGCGAACTTATTCTTTCATGACTGTACTATAAAGAACGTTTATTTTTTGGCAGTTTTGCTGATCACCGGCTTCACGTTGCTCATGGACACTACACTGTTCAGGTAATCCTCAATATTCGTATAACCATCTTTGTTTTTATCCTGCGAAGCATCGGCCGCATTTTTGGGGTTCAAACCATGTTTAATTTCCCAATCATCGGGCATACCGTCATTATCACTATCCTTATACGGAGTGCCTTTGTATTCGGGGTAACCGCCTACCTGAGCAGGATCGGTGATAATACCCTGTTTATATGAATCTATAGGCAATTTACGATGTTCAAATTGTGTAGTGGGTAAAGGTACGCCTTCTTTGTAGGTGATCTTACCTGTTCTTACCTGCTCGGCAATACGGGCATCCACAGCATCGCGTTTAGGCAGTGTGGCGCCGGCATTTTTAATTACATAACCAAATGCTTCGTTCGCTGACACGATGGTCATTTTAGGCATGGGCAGCGGTTCATTCCATTTTATGAAATCAGTGTACTCAGCTGCATCTTTTTGTTCTTCTACCTGTACGCCACCAGCCCAGTTGTTTTTGGTGATCGCATCATACCCTTCCATGATATTGCCATGCACATACGCGCGGCCATATACATGATATTTCAGTTTGCTGCGACCCGATTCAGGCTTCAGGAAACGGTGCCCAACAGGCGATGTTTTTGAAGTAACCGGTCCGGGTTTGAAGTAGTTATTGATGAAGTTATACATAGCCCGGTAGTCGCCGCCATCGCTTGAGCGGTGCATCCAGTTAAATACAACGTTGTTTACAAAGTTGAAGGTACCGTTCCAGCCAACAGAAGGATTGCGACCGGTGTTGTTCGCCCACATATTGCGCATAAAGGTGCAATTCTCACCGCCCAATGTACTGCCGAATGAGTGATTATAGGTATCGAGCGCTTCAGCAAAAATAGAATTCTGGATAGTAATATTTACCGTTCCCAACTTTTGCTCAGGGATACCGGTGCTATCGTTATACATGTGACGGTACATACTCATGTTCTCATCCAAACCCCAGCTGGCCGATACGTGGTCGATCATGATATTACCGATGGGGTTACCGCCGATGGCATCATCGCGACGACCAACATTGGTCTCCCCGCGACGGAACCGCATATAACGGATAATCACATCGTGCGTATTGATCCAAACAGATTCGCCGGCAATACAAACACCATCACCAGGTGCTGTTTGTCCTGCAATGGTTATATAAGGAGCGCGAATGATAAGGGGCGATTTAATACGAATGATACCGGCCACGTTGAACACCACGATACGGGCGCCACCGGTTTCACATGCTTCGCGTAATGTACCGGGACCTCTGTCCTCCAGACTGGTAACTACAATTACTTTACCACCACGGCCACCAAAGCTATAGGCGCCGCCACCTTCTGCACCGGGGAATGCCAGGATATCTGCCTGTGGCAGGTCGTATGGACGGGCTGCCCAGGGAATATAGGGTTTACCCTGTTTTGCTTCCTGGGTAATAATCGGCAATGCCTTAGCCCACGCAGCATCAGATTGAATGCGTTCAGCGTTCATTAGAGAATCTGACCATTTCTGAACATCCTGCGGGATCTTGGGGTATTGTGCCAATGCCGGTGTAGATAATCCTACAGCAGAAACTAAAAGAAGGTTGCGAAACATTTTCATAATCAACAATTACAATTTTCAATTCATGGTGTGTGTAACAGAATAAAATACTTCTTGATCGATCTTCTTTCGGGTACTCCCGGTGATCGCTTTCGCGAAGCAAGCCGGAAGATGTGATAAGGTTTTATTGCTGCTTTGTATCTTTTAAAAATACAGGGAGGATAAAGTATCCCCCCTGTGCTTAATTTATTTAAAAATCGCTGTTCAGATTATTAGCAGAGAAGATGTAAACACCAGACGTTTATTTAGTATTTCAGGGTTGCACCAGATGAAACAAATAA
>DASUVL010000382.1:0-7505 GCA_036379015.1 Niastella sp. | reverse complement strand
CGGTTTGTCCATAATCGTATAGAGCTGCTCCTACAATCACATCACCGTACCCATCACCATTTACATCACCCGCACTGGCTATTGAATGGCCCATTTGTGCACCTGCCTGGTTACTTTCTGTCATCACTGCTACTGTGGAATTGATACCCGTTGCCGAGCCATGATATACAAAAGCTGCGCCTTCATTGGTTTGGCCATTGTCGTATTGATAAGCGCCCACAATCACATCGCTGTACCCATCACCGTTTACGTCACTTGCACTGGCTACAGACCTGCCCATATATGCATTTCCCTGGTTGCTTTCTACCCTGGTGGCTGCTGTTGTGTTAATTCCTGTTGCTGAACCATGATAGATAAATGCAGCGCCTTCATCGCCCTCGCCATTGTCGTATAAGTAAGCGCCCGCAATCACATCGCTGTACCCATCGCCGTTTACATCACCCGCGCTGGCTACGGAATAACCCATATGCGCATAGTACTGGTTGCTTTCTACCCTGCTTGCGGCCGTGGTGCTAATGCCTGTTGCCGAACCATGATAGATAAAGGCAGCGCCTTCATCGACCTCGTTGTTATCGTATAAGTAAGCCCCTACTATTACATCACTGTATCCATCGCCATTTACATCGCCGGCACTGGCTACTGAATAACCCAGATACGCACCGCCCTGGTTGCTTTCTATGGTGGTGACTGCTGTAGTGTTAATGCCTGTTGCCGAGCCATGATATACAAAGACAGCGCCTTCATCGGCCACGCCGTTATAAAATAAGTGAGCCCCAACAATCACATCGCTGTATCCATCGCCGTTTACATCGCCGGCTCCGGATACAGACCTGCCCATCTGCGCATTTACCAGGTTGCTTTCTACCACGGCGGCGGCAGCGGTACTAATACCTGTTGCTGAGCCATGATACACAAAGGCGGCTCCTTCATCAGTCTGGCCGTTGTCGTATAAGCTGGCTCCCACAATCACATCGCTGTACCCATCGCCATTTACATCACCGGCACTGGCAACCGAACAACCCAGGTATGCATTGACCTGGTTGCTTTCTACCAGGGCGGTAGTGTTGGCATTGATACCCCTTGCCGAACCATGATAAACAAACGCGGCCCCTTCATCGGTCTGGCCGTTGTCGTATAAGTTGGCTCCCACAATCACATCGCTGTACCCATCGCCATTTACATCGCCGGCACAGGCTACGGAAACGCCCATTCTTGCACCTGCCTGGTTACATTCCATCATGGTGATGGCGGTGGCATTGATACCTGCTGCCGAACCATGATATATAAAGGCAGCGCCTTCTGTAGCCTGGCCGTTGTCGTATTGATTTGCGCCTACAATTACATCGCTGTACCCATCGCTGTTTACATCGCCGGCGCTGGCTACAGAAGCGCCAAGACGTGCATCGGCCTGGTTGCTTTCTACCATCACTGCTGCCGTGGGATTGATACCTGTTGCTGAGCCATGATACACAAAAGCGGCACCTTCATTTGTTTGTCCATTATCGTATTGATTAGCGCCTACAATTACATCGCTGTACCCATCGCTGTTTACATCGCCGGCGCTGGCTACAGATCTACCCATATATGCACTTACCTGGTTGCTTTCTACCATTATTGCTGCTGTGGGATTGATACCCGTTGCCGAACCATGATACACAAAAGCAGCGCCTTCATTCAATTGGCCGTTGTCGTATTGACTGGCGCCAACTATAAGATCACCGTACCCATCGCCGTTT
Source organism: Niastella sp. (assembly GCA_036379015.1). Taxonomy (GTDB): domain Bacteria; phylum Bacteroidota; class Bacteroidia; order Chitinophagales; family Chitinophagaceae; genus Niastella. The sequence continues at coordinate 5,769 of DASUVL010000382.1, read as the reverse complement.
ACATCCCCGGCACTGGATACTGAATAGCCCAAATATGCATCGGCCTGGTTGCTTTCTATTGTGGTAACTATGGTGGTATTGACACCTGTTGCCGAACCATGATAAACAAAAGCGGCGCCTTCATCCACCTGACCGTTGTTGTATAAATAAGCGCCCACTATAACATCATTGTATCCGTCGCTGTTTACATCGCCGGCGCCGGATACAGAAAAACCCATACGTGCATCGGCCTGGTTGCTTTCTACCATCACTGCTGCCGTGGTGTTAATACCTGTTGCGGAACCGTGATACACAAAAGCGGCGCCTTCACCAGTTTCGCCATTGCTATATTGATAAGCCCCTACAATCACATCGTTGTATCCATCGCCGTTTACATCGCCGGCTCCGGCTACAGAACGACCAAAATTTGCATTTGCCTGATTGCAATCCACCCTAACTGCGTAAGAAGTACTAATTCCTGTTGCCGAGCCATGGTACACAAATGCAACGCCTTCATCAATATAGCCATTGTCGTAAATAGAAGCCCCCACGATCACATCGCTGTACCCATCGCCGTTTACATCACCGGCGCCGGCTACAGAAATGCCAAAAGCTGCATTGGCCTGGTTGCGATCCAGCATCGTTGCTGCTGTGGTACTGAGGGGGTCAATGGTGATGGGGTATGCCGCATTACCCGTATTTACATGAATACAATAATCGGTATTGCTTTTTTCAAAAGCGGCATCCAATGGTTTACCATTGGCATCCCATACTTTCAACTGCTCGTAGCTTAATACAGTGCCGCCTTGTTTATCGGCAAACTGCAGCCGGTCTTTGCTGAATTGCTGCGTCAGTTTTGTTTGTACGCTAAAGTGGAGTTGTAATTTGTCATCGTTCGATACAGGCTTTTGCACAATAAAATTCTGCCGCATGCCTTCCTCGTTATTGATATATTGTACAGTGATATTTTCAGTAATGTATTCGGCCTTGTTCCCGTTCACCTGCCAGTGACCATCGCCTATTTGCTTTTTATCGAGGTTAAACGCCACCTGCCAGTTGAGAAGGGTTTTATTTTGTATTTGAGTGGTACGTGGCTCAACCGTAAACCCGTTTTCATCATAATAAAAACGTAAGTTGTTTTTGCGGTTGGGTGTGCTGTAGCGATTGGTGTTTGCTACTTTATTAAAATGGTATTCGCTTTCCGCCATGTTTTTCATAGCGGTGGCATACCAACCACTTTCTTTTAACTGGTTGGTATCGGCCGCGACGCTTGTTTTTGATGGCTCAAAAAAAGGCTTGCCCAGGGGTGCATAAAAATGGAAAGCAGGGGATGGAACGGTATTGGTGTTTTCAACAGTGCTTATCTTTTGGGATACGGGCAATATGAAAAAACCGAACAATAGTAAATATACGAGCTTCATATACGATCAGGGGTTGGGATTAATTTCAATGCAAAACAATCCATAAACACCCTGAAATCATAAAAACAGGTGTAGATAAAGTATAGACAATATTTTTAAACCGTTGGTTTTCAATCGTCATTCTTCCTCGTCTGCAGGTTTGTTGCCAGTATTGACGCCCATTTTTTTGTACAGCCTTGTTTTTGCCCGGCGCACACTCGCGGGGTCAATATTGAGCAGCGTGGCAATTTCTTTGGTGCTCAAATTGAGGTGAAAATAGGCGCAAAGCCGTACTTCATTTTTGGTGAGGTTGGGATGGTTGGCTTGCAGGTCCTGGAAAAAATGTGGGTGCACCTGTTCAAAATGCAATTTGAATTTCGACCAATCAGCATCCAGGTACAGGCTGCTTTGCAGGGTTGATTCAATATCCTGCAATTCCTGGTGTTTATTATCGGGAAATAATTTCTTTAATTCTTTGATCTGTGTTTTCAACCCGGCCAGCAATTCGTTTTTCTGCGCAATATATAAGGTAGATGATGCCAGTTCACGCTGATTGGTTTCCAGTCTTTCCTGTAATTGTTCGTTCCTGGTTTGCTCGTTCAGGATCCCGGTTTTGATCTGTTGGTTTTCCAATTCTATCATTTGATGGCGGCGTTCAATTTCCTGCAAGTCGGTTTCCAGCCGCGCAGCTTTCAGTTCTTTAGCTGCCAGATCACGTTGTATTGACCTGGTACGAGCCACCAAGGCTACCGAAAAACCAAAGGTTTGCGTAATGCTGATCAAATCGGGCAGCAATGATTTCACCACGGAATACTTCATATCATTCAGGTCCATTAGCAAATGATACAAAGGCAGGGCCAGCATAAACCCAACCGACACGATGTTGGCCACCAAAAAAACACTGGCTGCCGGCAACCGGCGTTTATAACCCACCACACCTGTATATATAATAGTCGCAAAAAGGAACATAGGAAAAATATTGTCCACCAGCCAGTAGTATCGCTCGGTATAGATCAGGCCCGAATTGAGGATCACGAAAATAAAACTCAACGGCAGGTAAGCATACAACCCGTATTTGAGTGCAGCATCCAGCCGGGGAAGCGATTGCCGCGTATTCAGGTACGAGCGGGCAAATTGCACAATGCTATACATAACAACCAGAATACTCAGGTGCAGGAGCAGATCATTCAAACCAAACGTACCCAGCGAACCATTTCGCTGCAATCCGATACTAAACACCGGGCAATGGAATAACACCGGGAAAACCTTTTTGTACGCCGTGATATAAACCATTCCTCCTAATTGTCCGATCAGGTAATACAAAACGGTTTTGTCTTTAAAACTAAACCAGATGTATACATTGTTCAGAAAAAACAGGAACACTACCGTCAAAGAAGCGATCCAGGTGATCCATATAATTCGTTCCTGCTTATTGGCGACAGCGCCTTTTTCGAGCCGAAGGGCGGGTTGTAACACATAGCCTGATAGCTGGAGGGGCTTTATATCGACATGTACATAAAGGGTGTTTATTGTTTGCGCCCGCAATATACAAGCCATTCCATTCCCGTTGATACGGCTATTGCCCGGCCCCGTCATAACCCCTGCCTCATCCGACACCCATTTTTTCGGGGCATTGGCATCAAAATAATACAGCGTATTGTTCAGGGCTGGTAGTATCTGTAGATTATATGGTAAGGCTTCATTAAAGGGATTGGCAATATTTATTTTCAGCCAGTAACTGGTGGCTTGCAGGGGTCGCAGGGAATCATTCTCTATAAAAGGCAATGTTGTATCAGACAGGATCGTGTTGAAACTATAACCATGATCGGGTAAGACTGCATAATTGTTTACCTGTACAGCGGGACTGTCACTCAGGGTATGGTGGGTTTGCGCAAGTGCCGCCACCCGCAATAATACGAGCAGCAATAAAACGGGAATCTTGTTCAATCGGAGTTGCTTGTTGTTCGAAAAACCAAAAATAGCGTATAAACCGCATAATTCGGAGCAGCTTTCAGGAGATAGAGTGGGGCTTCAAAAAGAAAGTAAAACAAGATATCACGACAGTTAAGCTAATAGGGGTTGCCGGTGATAGATAATCAGAGAGGCTATCTGCATTCGCATAAGCCTGATCAGCTAATTGCCAATCACCAGCTATAGCACTAAGGTATGTTATTTATCCACTTATACATTATTTTCAGGATGCGTATGTTTTTTATAACCATATCCCTGGTTACTTCGCATCCTCCCAAATTTCAATTTGAAGGTAATAGCCAATGTCAAAATACCTGACAATTTTTTTTGCCAGATTCTGAAGGGCTTCCACATCAGAAGTAATGGGCAGCACTTCAAAATAATGCTCATCGGTTTTTACTACTTCAAATAAATTTTCGAGATTTTTTCCTGCAGGGTGTGTTTGATTAAACCTGATTTTGTCTCCCTGGTAGACACGTTGGGTGAAGGCAAGAGATTTCCACATGGGTACTGGATTTAGATTAATTCTGGATTATTCCGAAATATAAATATTTGCATGAGATAATGCAAAGCTTTCGTTTATATATATTTAAACCACATAGAACACAACCTCTTCCGGGCTCCGAAATTTTTTGTGTCTATGTGGTATTACTAGCAAAGTGACGTACAGGCACATCGTACAACTACCTGCCCCGCTATAGACAATTATTTAAAATCACGGATTTTTACGAAATGATTATTGGGATCTACGTAATAGTAACCGAGTTTAGCCACTGAATCAACCTTGTAAGGCTTTTCTTCGGGTATTGCCAGTTCATCTTTTTTGATGGTGAGAAAAACCCATTTGTCAATAAACTGACTTAAGAAATGATGTTCCTGGTTGTCGGTACCCCTGTAAAGAACGCAATTAACATTGGTTGAATCTTTATTGTACCATTGCTGTACCTCCTTGACTGTCCAGCAACTTTTTGGTACCTGGTGATTGGAAACAGTACATGCTTCAAATACAGCCATACAGCATATGGCGAAAAGAATGTTCATTTTCATTGGTAAAGGATTAGAGATTATATACTTTATTCAAAGTATGGCTCTTTTGTGCAAAACCAATGCCAGACATTGAAAATAATATCATGTATTACATGGCGCGGGCAAGTCTGGTATACTTACTTCGGATAATCACGGCAATTGTCTGCAATAATTGCGTTTACGGATATGCGCTAAAATTAAAATACGAGAGCAACCTCAATGAGTCGCTGCTGCAAGATGCCGCACAAATGGGATTTTTTCTATTGACCAATTCTTCAACACCTGTAAAATAAAAAGAGCCCCGGTTGTACCGGAGCCCCCATATAAATTGTTAGCTTCTTAAATAAATCTGACACTCACCAGCCAGGGTTTTGCATAGCTGATCTTTCATCTGCCGTTAATGGCTTTCCATTTGACTTGATTGTCTCCAGGAAAGTCTGTGGCAGCGGCCGTAAATAATCTTTATTGGCCGATGGTTTTGCTACGGCATTAAAGGCAACACAACGGGTTACCAAAGTACGGGTACGGGTCAGGTCTTCCCAACGCAACATCTCTCCCATCAACTCGCGGGAACGTTCATTCAAAATAAAGTTCAGGAATTTATCAGCGTCGCTGGAAGCGTTCAACAGGCTGTAGAATTCGCGGGTAGAACCCAATATCTCCCCCACACTATTAATGTGCATGTTGCTGAGCGTGCTAACCGTTGTTAACGCCATATCATTGTTCGATTCGTAATAGGTATTCTTATCGGAATAAGAAACAAACGCAGCGGTATTGGCAGCCGTATTGTTTTTATATGATACGCCGCCATCTACATAGGCGCTACGGTCTTCCCCGGCTTTGTAAGCGGCACGGTCCCGTACGGCATTGATCAGGGGCAATGCATCGATATATTGCCCTTTGCGGCCATAGGCTTCTGCCACCATTAAATAAGTATCCGCCAAACGTGCCAGTATGCCATCGCGGCGGCCAAACTGCGAAGGAACGTCAATTCTTGAGCCGTCAGCAAACTTCGACAAACCAACAAAACGGGAGGAAGTGTAATTTCCGTGATTGCTAAGCATATTTTCGGCCTGGCCGCTGAAGTAACGTACGAACATATGCGGAGCCCGGTAATTGATATTGTCTGCCGTATACCGGGTATCACCCGCATTGTTTACAATATACAGAACAGATTCCTGTCCCCCGGTAAACTTTACCTTACCTGAATCTGCAGGAGTGGGTGCATATTTCTTTTCCCATTTAGGCGCTCCATTGGGATTATTGCAGAGATATCTTGTTTTAAAGCTTTTCCAGAAACGCGAATCGTTCACCCGGTCAAATACGTCCATGGCATAATCGGTAGAACGTAAACGCTGGAATTCCCGGCCACCGGGTATATCACGTGTCATGC
>DASUVL010000381.1:0-3033 GCA_036379015.1 Niastella sp. | reverse complement strand
ATGCCGTTCAATTTTTTGATACCATCCAATTAGGGATTGAGCGCAAATCGCCCAATGGACAACCTGTTATCCCGCTCATGCGGTATCGCCTGTATCAATATGTAATTGCTATCAATCATCATAAAGACGAATTATATATCTGTGAGAACATCATTTCTGGCGTGGAAAGTGAGCTACCTGTAGTAGAATCCCTGATCCGCAGCAAAGATGTGCCGGTATATCCTTTTAAAGCAAAAGGTCCCGAAGCATCTAACATGACCGACAACGATTATACAGACATGGTGAAGAAGGGTATACAAAGCTGTTTGCGGGGCGATGTGTTCCAGATCGTATTGAGCCGGTGTTTTGAACAAGGCTTCACCGGTGATGAATTTGCCGTATACCGTGCATTGCGCAATATCAACCCTTCACCTTATCTCTTCTTTTTTGATTATGGCGATTACAAGCTGATGGGGTCATCGCCCGAAGCACAATTGATCATGAAAAACGGCAAAGCGGTGGTTCACCCCATAGCGGGCACCTTTAAACGAACCGGCGATGATGAAACCGACCAGCGCGAAGCAGAACGGCTGTTGCTGGATGCCAAAGAAAATGCGGAACATGTAATGTTGGTTGATCTGGCACGTAACGACCTCAGCCGCCTGTGCGATGAAGTAAAAGTTGACCACTACCGCGAAGTGCAATATTATTCGCATGTAATACACCTGGTGAGTGAGGTGAGCGGTAAAGTGCGCACCGGCAGCAATCCGTTTTCCCTACTGGCCAAAACCTTTCCGGCCGGCACGTTAAGCGGTGCACCAAAGTTCAAAGCCATGGAACTGATCGATGCGTTTGAACCTACAGCCAGAAGCTATTACGGCGGTGCTATTGGTTTTATGGGTTTCGATGGACAATGTAATCATGCCATTATGATACGTACGTTCATGAGCAGGCAGAACAAGCTCATCTATCAGGCAGGCGCAGGTGTAGTTGCTGCCAGCAAACCCGAAAGCGAATTGCAGGAAGTAAATAACAAACTGGGCGCTTTGAAAAAAGCGATCGTGTTTGCCCAGGAAATAATTTAATATGTACCCGGCTGAACCCATGCGATCATCTTTCCCGACATGCATGTCGGGATCGTACACTTCAGCAGCATAACATAAATGAACAAAATGAAAATCCTTGTTTTCGATAACTACGACTCCTTCACCTACAACCTGGTACACCTGGTTGAAAAGATATTGCATCAGAAAGTAGATGTATACCGCAATGATCAGATCCCGCTGGAAAAAGTAAAGGATTATGATAAGATCATTTTATCGCCGGGTCCTGGTATTCCGGAGGAAGCAGGTTTATTGCTGCCGCTGATAAAAGAGTATGCCTCTTCAAAATCGATACTGGGGGTTTGTTTAGGACACCAGGCCATTGGGCAGGCATTTGGCGGAAAACTGGTTAACCTTAGCACGGTTTTTCATGGCGTGGCCACACCGATACAAATGGTAAATCGTGAATCCACCTACGCCAAGGCTCCGGCGGACAAATCGGCAAAGGGGAAAAAGCAAGCAGGCCGTGTGAACGAGGTAACCGATTCACCATTGACCATTGACCATTCACCACGTATTAATTCACTCTTCGAAGGCATGCCCGATGAATTTGAAGTTGGCCGTTATCACAGCTGGGTGATCAGTGAAGAAGGGTTCCCGGCCGAACTGGAGATCACTGCCCGCGATGCCAATAATTTCATCATGGCATTACAGCATACCAGGTACGATGTTCAGGGCGTGCAGTTCCACCCTGAAAGTGTGTTGACGCCAAGGGGAGAAGATATTATGCGGAATTGGCTTAAGGTATAATGTGATCATGTTATAATACGATAATGTGATAATGGAAGGCAAAAAATTCAAGACTCACTACTCATAAGCAATATGAAAAAGATATTACAATACCTGTTTGAACATAAAACGCTGAGCCGCGAGCAGGCAAAGGACGCTTTATTGAACATTGGTAAAGGGGTTTACAATGAGCATGAAGTGACGGCTTTTATGACCGTATACCTCATGCGCAGCGTAACCATCGAAGAGCTGCAGGGCTTCCAGGATGCGTTGTTAGAGTTGTGCGTAAAAGTAGATCTGAATGGCTTCTCTGTAATTGATATTGTAGGGACCGGCGGCGATGGAAAGAATACGTTTAATATTTCCACCCTCAGTTGTTTTATTGTGGCAGGCACAGGGCAGAAGGTAGCCAAACACGGCAATTACGGCGCTTCTTCAATCAGCGGCGCCAGCAACGTAATGGAACAGCTGGGTTATAAATTCAAGAACGATCAGGATCGCTTAAAGAAAGAAGTAGACGAGGCTAATATTTGTTTTTTACATGCACCGTTGTTCCATCCGGCATTAAAAACAGTAGGTCCTATCAGGAAGAACCTGGGCATGCGAACCTTTTTCAATATGCTCGGTCCCATGGTTAACCCGGCTTTTCCGCCATATCAACTCGTAGGTGTATACAACCTCGAAATGGCGCGTATCTATAATTACCTGTTACAACTAACCGATAAAGCGTTTACCATTATACATGGATTAGATGGTTACGATGAAATTTCATTGACCAACGATACCAAGGTGATCACCAATAACGGGGAAAGAATAATGACACCCGAGCAATTGGGAAAACGTATGGTAAATCCTACAGATATTTATGGCGGTAACTCCGTAGAAGAAGCGGCTAAAATATTCACCAAAATATTAAAGGGTGAAGGCACCTGGGCGCAGAATGCGGTTGTATTAGCCAATGCTGCTATGGCGTTGCATTGCACCGGTAATTTTAAAACCTATGACGATGCGTATGCAAAGGCAGTAGACAGCCTGGAAAGCGGCAAAGCCAATGAAGCGTTGAAGAAGTTGGTAGCATTGCAGTAGCAGGTTGACAAGTTGATTGGGTTGATAAAGGGTAGAAAATTTCGAAATATAAATTGGATCGGTGTGTTGAAAATGCGGTAGCCAATTCACCATTGACCATTCACCATTCACAACATGAACATTCTTGATAAAATAA
>DASUVL010000380.1:0-6230 GCA_036379015.1 Niastella sp. | reverse complement strand
GCTCCCAAACTGGATATGAATAACCCCGTTGAGTATGTGTTTGATTTTGAAGTAGGGTTAAAACCATCCTTTTCAGTTGCCGACCTGTCGAAAGAAAAAATGACCCGTTACAAGGTTACCGTTACCGAAGAAATGATCAATGAAGAAGCAACGCGTTTACAGGTGCGTCATGGTAAACTGGCCGACCGCGATGCCGTAACAGAAGATGAGAATGTACTGAATGTGACTTTTACCGAAACTGATGCCAATGGCAATGAGGTAGAAGGCGGGATAAAAAAGGATAATTCATTCCTGGTTAAATATTTCGCAGAATCTTTCCGCGCTAGCCTTACCGGGAAGAAAAAAGACGATGTAGTAAACATCCAGTTAAACAAAGCCTTCGGCGAAAAAGAAAGAGAGTGGATCCTGAGCGACCTCGGCCTCGACAAACACGATGAAGCCGCTGCCGCCAAATTCTTCAATATGGCTATTACCAAAGTTGGTTTCGTTGAAAAAGCCGAGTTAAATGAAGAGTTCTTTAAAGCGGTATATCCTAAAAAAGAGATCAAAACCGAAGCAGAGTTCCGCAATGAAATAAAAACGGAAATCGAAGGTTACTGGGATAAACAAACAAAAAATCATTTACAGCACGAAGTTTACCATGTACTGGTAGACCATACTAACATTGAGTTCCCCGAATCGTTCCTGAAACGCTGGATGCAAACCGGTGGTGAACAACCAAAATCTCAGGAAGAAGTAGAACACGAATTCCCCACGTTTGTTAATCAGCTTAAATGGACTTTGATCACTGAAAAGCTGGTTCAGGAAAATGGCATTGAAGTAAAGAACGAAGACATTGAAGCCTTTGCCAAACAACAGTTATTCGGTTATATGGGTATGAACATGCAGGAAGACGAACAACCCTGGATCGCTGAATACATCACCCGTATGATGAAAGACCGCAAGTTTGTTGAAGATGCTTACCATCGCATACAAACGGAGAAGGTATTTGACTGGGCCGAAACAAAGGTGAGTGCTACTGAAAAACCAGTATCTGTTGAAGAGTTTTCGAAAGAAGCAGAAAAACACCAGCACCATCAGCACTAAAAAATGAAGAACAGAGAAGTGAAGAATTAGAAATTAGAAAGTTAATGCAATAGCCTCTCTGTTTGCTAAATAAGAACCCGGAATTGAACAGACATGTTTCAATTCCGGGTTTTGCTTTTTATGGTACTTGCATTTTAACCTTTGTATTACTTCTTCATTCCTTATTCTTAATTTTTAATTTCTCATTTCTCCAAAAAATCCCCCAGGTCGGTTATCAAAACCCCACCTGCGGCGGTGCTAAATCTATGCAGCCGATCCTACAAAGAAGCATGTATGAAAAAACAGAGAAATCTTTATTCCCAAAATAAGCGATAACAATTTGATTGAAAGCATATTACATTATCATTGCCACGATAATAATCTCTTTGGTTTTCCGTTTATTATAATTATCTTTTTTCATCCATTTAATCCAATAACCTGGCAACCACTTTCCTATTAAAAAAACCGTAGATGAAATATCCTTTACTAGTAATCTTTTCACTGCTTGTGATAATGAAGGGTGCTGCCCAGGAGATCGTACGCCCCATTCAATTAAAAAGCGGCACGCTTTCGAAGACAAAAAACCTTCGGAATGAACCACACGTAACCGACTCATTGTTCAAATACCGCTTTAAAAACAAGTATTACACCCTCATACAATTCAACAAATTACCCGATGTAGCAGAGCGTCAGGCGCTGGCGCGGGAAGGCATTTTATTGTATGATTATATCCCCGACAATACTTTTCTAGCCGAAATAACCAGCCAGCTTACGCCAGGCCAGCTTAAAAAAAATACAATCGAAGGCGTATATGCATTAGATGCGAAAACTAAAATTACACCGGCCCTGAAGAAGCAATTAGGCGAATCCATGCAGGACCCCGATAAACTCATAGCCGTAAGTTTTTACGGAAATATAGATAAAGCCACGGCCATGGCTGAACTACAACAAGCCGGTGCTCAGATCGCAGACACCAAAATTCAACCGGCCCATGTTATTTTTATAAAGGCCACAGCCACTGCTGTTCAAAAAATAGCTTCCCTGCCATTCGTTGCATATGTAAGCAATCAGCAAATGAAACCGGTAGCCCTCAATTATTACAATCGGGGTGCTCATGGTATCAATGTCATCAGCGCAGCAGCGGGCCGTAATTTACAGGGCACTAATGTTACCCTGGGGATTGGCGATAATGGTGATGCCAGCACCCATATAGATTTTTCCGGCAGACTGATAAACAGGAACCCGACTGTGGCAGCCTCGCATGCTACTGCTACCATGGGAGCTTTGGCTGGTGCAGGTATAATAAATCCGTTAGCTAAAGGAATGGCGCCCAAGGCGACGATCATTGGCCAGTACTTCAGCGACATTCTTGTAAATTCACCGTACTATGTAGCAGATTACGATATGGTTATCACCAATAACTCCTATCACTCTGCGGCACTGGGTTGTGCCGGCCAGGGCGATTATGATGTGCTGAGTAATTACGTAGATGCGCAAATGAACAACGACCCCACCTTGTTGCACATATTTGCATCGGGTAACGATGGCAGTCAAACCTGCACGCCTTATGCAACTTCATTCGCTACGGTTAAATCGGGCTTTCAAACAGGTAAAAATGTATTAACCGTAGGTGCTGTAGACAACTATACTTATACCATAGCCGGTTTCTCAAGCCGCGGACCTGTAGATGATGGACGTTTAAAACCGGAAATTGTTGCCGGCGGCTGGGGCATTTTTACTACTTCGTTTAATAATACATTTACAACCAGTTATGGCACCAGCGTGGCTTCACCAGCTGCAGCAGGTGCTTTAGGTTTATTGTACGAACGCTACCGGCAGTTGCATGGGGGCGCTAACCCTACTTCCGCATTAATTAAAGCAGTAACCTGTAATGGGGCTGATGACCTTGGAAACGCAGGACCCGACTTTACATTTGGTTTTGGAAACCTGAATGCCCGTAACGCAGTAGAAGCACTTGAAAATAATACTTACTTCACGGGCACTATGGGCCATGGTGGTACTGCTACATTCAATATAAACGGTGTACCAGCCGGTACTGCCAGGATCAAAATCTTGTTGTACTGGAATGATCCTGCCGCTATGCCTTATGCAGCAACTACCCTGGTAAATAACCTCGACCTTACCGTTACCGCACCTGATGCAACGGTTCATAGCCCATTAATACTTAATCCTTCAGCAGGGAATGTAAATAATGTTGCCGTAGAAGGAGCAGATAACCTTAATAATATTGAGCAGGTGGTTATTGATAATCCGCCAACCGGCAATTTCACTGTTACCGTCGCCGGCACCAATGTTCCGCAAGGTCCGCAGGATTATGTAGTAGCATACCAGGTTATTGCCCCCGCTGTAAATGTTGTATATCCCTTTGGCGAAGAAACCTGGGTACCAGGTGAGGGAGAGGTCATTCGCTGGAGCGCTTCAGACGACAATACCAATACCTTTACTATTGAATATTCATTAGATAACGGCAGCAACTGGACAATCATCTCTAACAGCGTTGCGGCTACCACCCGTGCTTACAATTGGACGGTTCCATCTACACCTACCAATACAGCGCTGATACGCGTAAGCCGTAACAGCACCGGCTATAACGATGTGAGCGATTACACGTTCACTATATCAGCACAACCTTCGGTTACCCTTACCAATGCCTGTACCGGGTATGCCAACCTTAGCTGGGGAGCTATTACGGCTGCCACCAGTTACGATATTATGATGCTGAAAGGAAGTGAAATGAGTGTTGTAGCCAGCACTACCAGTACCAGTTATTTATTGGGGGGATTAAATAAAGACTCTACCTACTGGCTGGCCGTTCGCCCGGTATTGGGTACAACGCCCGGTCGCCGGTCTATTGCACAAAGCATAACACCTTCAGCCGGCGCGTGTGCCTCCCCGAACTTCGATAACGATTTAACCACCGATCTGTTGATAGCGCCCGTTACCGGTCGTATGTATACTTTATCACAATTAGGTCCCGTAGCTCCGCAGGTTCAGATTAAAAATATAGGCAGTGCAGCTGTATCGGGCACTTTTAATATTACGTATCAGGTGAATGGTGGAACCCCGGTAACGGAAAGTACCACACAAACCATTGCAGCCAACAGCACCTATACGCATCCGTTCATTGCCCCCTACGATTTCTCTGCAACCGGCACGTATACTATAAAAGCCTGGGTCGATTATGGAAGCGATCCGTTGCACATCAATGATACCCTGGTAACGATTGTGAAGCATTTGCAAAATGACCCGATCGTCTTAAGTACATCCTACACTGAAGGATTTGAAAGCGCAACAGCACAAACTTATTTAACCGGAACCCGTGGCTTCGATGGACTTGATCGTTGTGACTTCTTCGCAGGTAGCTCCAATGGTCGTGCCCGTACCTTTGTTAACACAGGTATAGCAAGAACCGGAAACCGGGCAGTTACACTCGATCAGATAGCTAATTTAGGGGTGGTATCTACCGATAGTTTGATCACCACCTTCAACCTGAGCAACTACAACGCTACCCACCAGCTATGGCTGTCATTCTATTTTCAAAACCAGGGAATTGACTTCTCCGCTAGCAACAACAGAGTATGGATCAGGGGAAGCGAAACGGATGCATGGATATCCGTATATACCCTGCCCTACAGCACTGCAGACTTTGGTGTGTACAGAGCTTCTACACCGGTCAATATAACCGAAACCTTAGCCAGCGCAGTACCGGCTCAATCAGTAAGCAGTAGTTTCCAGATAAAATTCGGCGAACAGGGATTCCGGTCTACCAACTCGGTTGTTGTTAATGGTAATATAGACGATGGTTTTACATACGATGATGTGACCATTACCCTCACAACAGATGATATGACCATGGTGCAACTCGTAACTCCTTCCACCAATAATGTATGTGCGCTCACCAGTGCTGAAGAAATAACAGTTCAGGTAAAAAATTACAGTACAACAACACTTAACAATGTACCTGTTTCGTACCAGGTTGATAATGGGATCGTAGTCACTGAATACATTCCAATCATAACAGCAGGCCAGGTATTGAATTATCCGTTTGCCCAAAAGGCCAACCTATCGGCCTTTAAGCAATATACCTTGTCAACGTGGGTACATTATGCAACAGACAGCTACCGCACGAACGATACATTGAGGACTTCGTTTCAAACCACACAGCTTATTACCAGCTTTCCTTATTTCGAAAGTTTTGAAAGCAATGATGGCAACTGGTATACTGGTGGCCTCAATAGCAGCTGGCAATGGGGCACACCCGCCGCTGTGATCATCAACAAAGCAGCAAATGGCACTAAAGCGTGGGTTACCAATTTATCGGGCAACCATAACAACAATGAATTATCGTTTCTGTATTCACCCTGTTTTAACCTGACTGGTTTAACCCAACCGGTTTTTTCGTTCAGTCATATTTTCAGAACGGAAGATAATTGCAACTGCGATTTCCATTGGGTTGAATACAGCACCGACGGAACTAACTGGATAAAACTGGGCACAACCAGCAGCGGCACCAACTGGTACGATAATGCGCTGTACCAGGCCTGGAAGATCTCAGTTCCCCGCTGGCAGGTTTCAAGCTTTGATGTGCCGGTTACCGGCAGCGCCGTACGATTCAGAATTGTTATGTATGGCGATCCCGGTGTAACATATGAAGGAGTGGGCATTGATGATATTCACGTATTTGATAAAGCAGCCATTTACAGTGGCGCTAATATTACAAGCGGATTATCTCAATCTGTTAGCGGCAATAACTGGATACACTTTAACGCAGGCGGTAACCGGGTTGTGTCAATAAATCCGCACGGCCAAAACCTGGGAAATACCGAAGTAAAAGTATACATCAATACCGGTGGAGTACGTAACGATGGCAAGCAATATTATCTCGACAGAAATATTGTAATTCAACCTGCCAATGCACCATCCGGTACGGTAAGCGTTCGTTATTATTTCCTGAATACCGAAACCAATAACCTGATAAGCGCGTCAGGTTGTGGAAGCTGCAGCACCATATCCGATGCATATGCTGCCGGCGTTACCCAATACAGCAATGCACCGGCTGAAGAAAACGGCACATTGAGCGATAACATTAGCGGTACCAATACGTTTATTACGCCATCAAACGTAGATGTAATTCCATACGACAA
>DASUVL010000379.1:0-11994 GCA_036379015.1 Niastella sp. | reverse complement strand
TCAAATTCGAACGGTTTGTTTGGTTTTGGCATTGTTACTGTGTTTTAAAGTTCCTCTTATTTTAGGACTCTGACACAGTTTGTTTTACAGCCTCCTGAAATCAACGTTTTTTGTCAGGAATTGCGAATTCCTTTCAACTTTTCTGATTTCCTGTAAGGTTTTGAGAATTCCTGTCAGGTTTCGGGAATTCCTGTTAGGATTTCTGATTTCCTGCCAGGATTTGAGAATTCCTGTTAGGTTTTGGGAATTCCTGCCAGGTCTTTTGTTTTCCTGTAAGGTTTTCTGATTTCCTGAAAGGATTGTGGGATTCCTGCCAGGTTTCCTCTTTTCCTGTAAAGAATACTGAAATCCTTACCAATTTACCTATTATGGTAATTAATTATGGGTTATGCCAGCATGATAATCTGCCAATTTTACCGGAAACAAGCCTTAAATGCAGTGATCCTCCCGGTTTTTCTTCCAATTAACTGGCTATCAAACCGTCTCTTGGGCTTAAAATCTCAATTCGCCATTTCGTAATTCCCTTCTTACCCTTATCTTTGCACCCGCCTTTGCCAGCCTGCCCCGACGATGGTCGCGGGGGCTTCGGCGGGGTTAAAACCTCAAATTTTTATAAAGTGGCTTCGAAATTTTCCAAAGAAACGTATTTGTATTGGTACGAGTTAATGCAATTAATCCGTCAATTTGAACTGGCTGCCGAAGAAAAATATAAAATGGAAGGTAAGATCCGCGGCTTTTTCCACGCCTATGTAGGGCAGGAAGCAATTGCCGCTGGTGTTATGACCGCTACCCGCCAGGAAGATCCTTTTGTAACTGCTTACCGCGACCACGGTCTGGCATTGGCAAAAGGCATGAGTCCCGAAAGCTGTATGGCCGAACTGTATGGTAAAGCAACAGGTTGCGCTAAAGGTAAAGGCGGCAGTATGCACTTTTTTGGTAAAAAAGAGTATTTCTTTGGTGGACACGGTATCGTGGGAGCCCAAATAGGAACCGGAGCTGGATTAGCTTTTGCCGAAAAATACAAAGGCACTGATAACTTATCTGTGACCTTCTTTGGCGATGGCGCCGCCCGTCAGGGTATTTTGCATGAAGTGTTCAATATGGCCATGACCTGGAAATTACCAGCCATATTTATTTGTGAGAATAATAATTACGCCATGGGTACGTCGGTAACGCGTACCAGCAACGTACACGATATTTTTAAACTGGCCGATGCATACGAAATGCCTGCCGATTCAGTAGATGGAATGAGTGCAGAAGCTGTGCATGATGCCGTTTCCCGCGCTGTAAAAAGAGCCCGTGAAGGCGGTGGACCAACTTTACTGGAAATTAAAACGTATCGCTATAAAGGTCACTCTATTTCTGACCCACAGAAATACCGTACTAAAGAAGAAGTAGAAGAATACAAACAACGCGATCCCATTCAACTGGTGCTTACCACCATTCAGAAAAATAAATACGCTACTAAAGACGAAATTGAACAGATCAATAAACGGGTAAATGATAAAGTTACGGCTGCTGTGAAATTTGCAGAAGAGTCGCCTTTCCCAGCGGATGATGAAGTGCTGAAAGATATTGTTATGACACCCAATTATCCGTTCATCGTTGACTAATAAAAGCCTTTCCCTAAGCAAACAACATTTTCAACTAAAACAAACATAATTCATGGCCACTGACGTAAAACAAGTGCCTGAACAACCAGTAGTAAAATCAACCGAAGAGAAAGTCGTGGATAAAGCCCGCGATTTTTGGGGTAAGAACAATAAAGTTATTACCTATGTACTGGTCGGTCTGGTAGTGGTTATTGGCGGTTTCTTCGCATATAAAAATTTCTTTAAATCACCCGCAGAAGCGAAGGCGGCTGAAGCCATCTGGAAAGCAGAAGACTATTTCAGACAGGATTCATTTCAACTGGCTTTGCAAGGTGATGGTGTTAACGTTGGCTTTATTAAAGCTATTTCAAAACACAGTGGCACCAAAGCCGGTAACCTGTCGAAATTTTATGCAGGCGCCTGCTACATGCAATTGGGCGATTTCAACAATGCCATCAAATACCTGAAAGATTTCTCTACAAGCCAGGTTGAAGTTAATGTACGCGCAACCGGTTTACTGGGCGATGCGTATTCTGAGCTTGGTAAAAAAGAAGACGCGATCGATTATTATAAAAAGGCCGGTACTTTGTTCGACAAAGATGATGTGAATTCACCAGAATACCTGTTCCGTGCAGCTATGCTGAACCAGGAACTGGGTAAGAACAAAGATGCTATTGAGCTGCTGAAGATGATCAAGGATAAATATCCGCAAAGTCAGCGTGCTTTTGAAGTAGATAAGTATTTAGGTAAGCTCGGTGACCTGAATTAAGGTTAGTGGTTGAAAAACTAGTTACATGTTGCAGGGATAAAACAACCTGGAACCCCTGAAACCTGGAACATGAAACCTGAAACCAAGAAAAATGGCTGAAGTAAGCAATAGTAAATTATTACAGATAAACGCAGGCATTCTCAACACGAATGCCTGTGTTGTTATAGTACGTACTGAATGGAATGCCGCCATTGTAGATGAGCTGGAAAAAGGCTGTTTGACCGTTTTTGAACGGGAGGGAGTGCGTGATGTGAAAGTGATAACCGTTCCCGGCGCTTTTGAAATTCCATTTGGAATAAAAAGCTTTTGGGACGCGAATAAATATAAAGATGACCGGCCGCACGCTTTCATTGCCCTGGGATGTGTGCTCCGTGGCGATACGCCGCATTTTGAATACGTATGCCGGGGTGTAACAGACGGCGTAACACAATTGAACTTATCCTTACCAGTGCCTGTTATTTTTGGCATATTAACCGTTGATAATGATCAGCAGGCACAGGAACGCATCGGTGGTAAACATGGACATAAGGGAGAGGAAGCCGCCATTACCGCTCTGAAAATGATCTCGATAACGCAATCATTTAAGTAATAGCTCAAAACGGCGATGCCATGAACGTTCAATTATTTATTCCCTGCTTTGTAGATCAGTTGTACCCGCAGACTGCCTTTAATATGGTAAAGGTGCTGGAGAAAGCAGGATGTACTGTGAGCTATAATACCAACCAGACCTGTTGCGGCCAGCCCGCATTTAATGCCGGGTTCTGGGACGACGCCCGCGAAGTATGTTCCAAATTCATTAAAGATTTCAGCGCCACGAACCATTATGTGGTTGCACCCAGCGCCTCCTGTGTTGGATTTGTAAAGAATTATTACACGAAGCTTTTTGAAAATACGTCGTCGCAGTTGGTTGCTGTTAAGCGATTAAAGGAAAGGACTTTTGAGTTCACCGATTTCCTGGTAAATGTATTGAAGGTGGAAAAATTTGGCGCCCACTTTAATGCCAAAGCCACCTACCACGATTCATGCGCCGGCTTGCGGGAATGCAAGATCAAACAGGAGCCACGTACATTACTAGCCAACGTACAGGGACTGGAACTGGTGGAGATGAATGATGTGGAAACCTGCTGCGGTTTTGGCGGTACATTTGCAGTGAAGTTTGATCCCATTTCTATTGGAATGGCCGATCAGAAAAGTATCAATGCAAAAAATACCGGTGCAGAATGCATTATATCCACCGATCTTTCGTGCCTTATGCACATTGATGGCCATATTCGCAAAAAAGGGATGGGACTGCAAACCATGCACATTGCTGATGTGTTAGCCAGTGGATGGTAACCCCCGGCTCCGCCAGCTGGCGGAGGGTAAATAAAGCTGCAAGCAAAACACGAATCATTCACGATTAAACTCTTTTATATGGGAATAGCAGACAAATTATTTCAACAAAAACAAGAGAAAGCTGCCGCTAACTTAAAAGCCGGCACTGATTTTTTAGAAGCCAACAAACAAAAACCCGGTGTAGTGGCATTGCCCAGCGGGTTGCAATATGAGATCATTACCGAAGGCACCGGTGCAAAACCAAATGCCACCAGTAATGTAACCTGTCATTATCATGGTACGCTCATTGATGGTACCGTGTTCGACAGTTCGGTAAAACGTGGTCAACCAGCCACCTTCCCGTTAAACCGGGTTATCAAAGGCTGGACGGAAGGACTGCAACTGATGCCTACCGGTAGCAAGTGGCGCTTTTTCATTCCACCACAATTGGGTTATGGCGAACAACAGGCAAGCGCACAGATCGGTCCTAACAGCACGTTGATATTTGAGGTGGAGTTATTGGGGGTGAAGTAAGCAGACTGGAAGACTTTTGATTTTAGTGTATTTTTTTCCACAAGCACATTATCACAACTTGATCCGACTTTAGCCGGAATTAGCATATAAGTAAATTATTCATAGTAGTGCCACGGTCCCGCAGGGACCGTGGCATTGTTGTTCTGAGCGTAGTCGAAGAATTCACTGTTTCTGCTGTTATGAATTATTTCGACCCTTAGAGAAGAAGTGGTAGCTTTATAGTGAGTACTTAAAAGTGTTTTATGACACTGTTAATTATTGTCATATCATTAACGTTACTTTTTGATATTATCAATGGGTTTCACGATTCTGCTAATTCGATTGCAACCATTGTATCAACAAAAGTGCTTACACCTGTTCAGGCGGTTATTTGGGCAGCCTTCTTCAATTTCATTGCTTTTTTAATATTCGGATTGCATGTAGCCAACACAGTGGCAAAAGGTATTGTACATGCCGAAGTGGTTACATTACAGGTTGTAATGTCGGGGATCATCGGTGCCATTATCTGGAACCTGATCACCTGGTGGTTTGGTATTCCTTCGAGTTCTTCTCACACATTAATGGGAGGTTTTGTAGGTGCAGCCATAGTTCATGCCGGATTTGATTCAGTGTTATACTCCGGCGTATTGACTATTATGGCTTTTATTGTATTAGCACCGGTTGTTGGTATGATAGTTTCGTTGTTCATTGCAATTTTCCTGCTGAACATTTGCAAGAAATTTAGTTTTTTAGGCGTAAGCAGAGTATTCCGTCGGCTTCAGCTGATCTCTGCAGCTGCTTATAGTATCGGGCATGGCGCTAATGATGCGCAAAAGGCAATGGGAATTATTTTCGTTTCGCTGATTGCTGCCGGAAAACTTACCGCAACAGACGAAATCCCATTTTGGGTAGTTATTTCCTGTCACATAGCAATGGCAATTGGTACACTCATGGGTGGTTGGCGGATCGTAAAAACAATGGGTTCAAAAATTACTCATTTAACCCCGTTTGAAGGGTTCAGTGCTGAAACGGCAGGAGCATTAACCTTATATTCGACAAGTATATTGGGTATCCCGGTAAGCACTACTCATACCATTACTGGTTCAATCATTGGTGCAGGTGTAACAAAACGACTTAGTGCAGTACGCTGGGGTGTAACCGGAAATATTATTGTTGCATGGATCATAACCATTCCCATAACTGCTTTATTATCTGCATTCGTGTTTTTTATAGTGTCCTTATTTTTTTAAGTTATGAGCACCTGAAATAAAGTTGTGCATTACAAAGCACGATAACCACTTCCACTCAATAAAAAATAAGTGTTTTAACTGTTTTTTATTTTTCTCATATAGAATAACTTGACCTCTCATAATTCGTTACACGAAGTTGTCAATGATCCTCATCCCCTGACCCTTATCCTTTCTGATACCCATTCAACCATCTCGCTTGTTTCATCCCGTTAAACGCATAGAAATGGCTCCCAAAGGGAAGCTGTGTAGCCCTTGTATGCTTATTCATACACTAATTAATATTCACCTAAACTTTCAAAAAAACCAGTATGCGAAATTTAAAGTTTATCGCCTTCGTAGCAATTGCAGTTTGCGTAGGCGCAGTATGTTTTATCGGATGTAAAAAAAACTCAGGTGCATCGGATGACACCAAAAGTGACAATTTGCTGGGCTCCAAAGCCTTCTGCGACCCAGGTACAACTGGTATGTCAAACCCAAATAGTACTGCCAGAAGCGTTGTTTTAAACACTACGGTTTACAACACTGATTTTGTTTCTGCAGGAATATCGGGCGTAAGAAATGTTGGCGCCGGGGCAATAGCATTAAGCGGTGTATCAGGAACAGTAACCAAAGCTTATTTATACTGGCATGGTATAACGAATTCAACTACCGATGTAGGTAACTCCATAATTGTAAATGGAACACCGGTTTCAGGAACTCATCTTGGCTACTCAGATGATAATTGCTGGAACCATCATAACAGCCAGGCTTACAAGGCGGATGTAACAACTCTTGTAAGCTCAACAGGAAATGGAGATTATGCTTTATCTGGCTTTGGCGATCTGAATCCAAACGGGGCATCACTGATTGTCTTTTTCAATGATGGAGATGCAACTAACAACCGCGATGTGGTTATATTCGAGGGTAACGATTCTAATCAACCCTTCGGTGGTATTATTGGCAACCCTAATGCACCAGCAGATCCTGAAGGATGGGATGTAACCCTCTCCGGTATAAACTACACATCCGGAACAGCAAATGTGCAGATGCATGTATCTGATGGACAAACTTTCCCCGATGGTGGTATTACTGTAAACGCTGCGGAGCTCGTTCCCGCAGGTGCTGTATTCCAGGGTAATACCGTGCCACAGGCAATCGGCGGCTCTGACTTAAACGGCAGATTGTGGGATATAAGGTCTTTTGATATTACTTCCTTCTTAACTGTAGGACCAAACAATCTTCACGTAGAACATCATAACTCTGCTGATTGTTTAGGGTTGATAGTTGCGCTGGTTGATCTGCCGGCAGGCGCAGCTCCGGTAAATGAAATTTCCGTAGCGTTAGATGTTCGGCCAGGTGGATGTCCCAATCCATTTAATCCTGATGCACAAGGCGTATTACCTGTTGCTATACTTGGAACAGCCGATTTTGATATCACTAAAATTGATCCATCTACATTGAAAATAAATGGCGTTTCACTATTAAGATCTGCTATTGAGGATGTAGCGACTCCTTTCGCTGGTCCTCTGAATGATTGTTCTTCCTGCTCAAATGCAGGTGCTGATGGTTATGCAGACTTAACCGTTAAATTTGACTTTCCGTTAGTTTCAGCAACTGTACCGGATCCGGTTGTTGGTTCTTGTATGCCTTTAACTATTACAGGTAACCTTAAGGCTGAATTTGGCGGAACACCAATCATAGGAACAGACAATATTGTTATTGTAAGTAAAGGAAAATAAAACAGGGTAGTATAAATTTATTCAATATGACAATGCCACGGTCCATGATGGATCGTGGCATTGGTGTTTATGGAGTTTTTTTGTAGTATTGAGGTCAGGTATGTCTTTTGTAAATAACTTCTTAGCGGTGTAATTACCATCCAATATTAATAACATTACAGCTTGTAATGGGAACATTATAAAAGTCAGCGTATTGTCCTTGTATACTGGTCCAGCAATTATCAATATGATAATAGTTTATAAAGGATGGTGGGTAAACAAATATTGAGTAAACGCCTTCCGGAACGTCTCCTATTATATCGCCGTTTGCCGTGTTAAAATAGTAGTTCGTGCTGGTATTTTGATTATATAATGTGATATTAAAATAATCGGTAGTTTGATTATAGCAATACACATTTACATTGGTTAGAGCATGATTCTGCAGATTATTCTTTTTGGTAAGTCCGTCTTGAAAAGCAACTGCAGGTTTGGATGAAGGTTGGGGCTTTTGAGCATCGCTCATACTGGCGCAAAACGCCAATAACAGGACAAAGGTAATTTTATACATAGTCTAATAGTTTAATTATCCTAATCTAAGTTTTTTTTCCAGTCCAGGAAAACCAACCCAGCGAATATGTAAAAATCACTTATAAGAATGCCATTTTCCGATATTAAAAAAACACCGCCAGCTTCATTCTGGCAAAGAATGGCGTCCCCGGTGTAAAATGAATTTCAGAAACAGGATCAGGCTCGTCTTTCAGTCGTGACTCCGTATTAAACTGCGTTTCGTTCCATTTTACATTGAACAGGTTTTCAATAGCCAATCCAATTTCGTATTTCTTTTTGGTATAGCTCAGTGACAGGTCGGTAACCGTATATCCTTTAGCTACAACCGAGTTGTCTTCATTGGCCGCACGGTCACCCATAAACCGGTAACGCAAACTGCCGTTAATACCGTTCTTCAATTGCCAGTTCAAGCCGCCGGTGCTGGTAAAGGTTGGCGCTAATGGAATATAGTTTTCTTCCTTGGGATCTTCCACACTACGCGGTTTGGCCAGGTTCGCATTGGCATCGGCAAATAACCAGTTATTGATCTGATATCGCGCAGAGAGATCAATACCAATGCGTCGTGTCTTTCCACTGGGTTCTACCACGCCTTCATCGCCTACATATACAAATTCCTGCTGCAGGTACAAATACCAGGCGGCTACATTCACCAACAGGTTGCGGGTGGGTTTTAACAGCACACCTAGGTCAGCGCCATATGCTGCAGGTAAAATATCGTACCCCCGGTTAAAGACCACTACCCGTGCATCGTTGGAGTGAAACCCCTTTCCCGTTTTCAGGTACAGCTGTGCTTTTGTATTGAGCGTATATTGAATATTAAGTTTGGGACTTATAGTTACTTTTTGTTGATCGGGCGACTGATCGGTTGTCAGTTTATCGAAGTAATGAAAATTTAGGTAATCAAGGCGGGCGCCGATATTGAAACGCCACCTGTTTTTTTCAATGCTTTCATCGGCATATGCGAATGCATTGGTCTCTCTTATGTCTCCCAGTTGTTTATATTCAAGTACCGTGTTGCGGTTTATCGTATGCGATAGCTCGGTATTCCTGGTTTGATCGAGCCGGAATCCGGTACCATACACCGATTGCAAGTTCCAGGTACCCAAATTGCTTTCGTGTGAGAGTTTGGAATGATAGCCATAGATATTCCTCGATTCACGCTGGCGGATCTGATCGCCATTGGCGGGATCATTTAAATAGAACGTGAAATTGGAATGCAGGTTAAAGTTGTAATTGGAATAATACGCCTGGTTTTCCCAGGTAGTATTGGGTGAAACATAACTGGTGAGCTGGGCGCTGGCATTGGTTCGGCTGGTATAGCCGCCTTCTGTATTATCAATATAGCCAAACCGGTCGATCGATCCGCTTTTCACGGCACGCTCCGGTATTTGTCCCGATGCATCCCAACCGCTGTTTAATGTAGAAGCGATCAGGGTGAGTTTGTTGGCATTGCCGAGATGGGTATTCAATTTACCAAACAAATTAAAGCGGTTGAAATGTTGGGCGGATTCAAACGGTCCGTCAGAATACAGGAACTCACTTGCTACATAGGCATTGGTGCCTTTTTGTTTTTGGCGTTCGCTCAAGAGATCGATCATCGCCAACCAGCGAACAGTATTGAACTGCCCGCCTTCCAGTTTTACCGTGCTTTTATCGAGACTGTTGACCGTATTCATGCTTACGTAGCCAGCTGTGCCCAGGTTGCCATATTGGGTATAATAAGGGCCTTTGCCATAGTCTACATTGCCGGTTAATTCGGGAATAAGAAAATGCAGATCGGCATAACCTTGCCCATGTGCATGCGAAACCATATTAACCGGTAAGCCATCTACGGTTACGTTGATGTCTGTACCATGGTCAATATCAAAACCGCGTAAAAAGATCTGCTCCGCTTTACCGCCGCCCTGGTGTTGACCAATGAACAATCCGGGTACGGTTCTTAACATATCCTGTGCCGAACGAACGGGTTGCAGGTTCAGATCAATTTTACTGATGGTATGAAAAGAAGTGGCTGTAGATTGTGGCGTGATCACTACTTCCTGTAAATTCACCGGTCCTTTTTCCATTTCAATCAATACGGAATTACGCCCGTCTGTTTTTATTTCCCGGGTAGTAAAACCAATAAAGGAAATGATAAGGGCCGCATCGGTTTGTTCAGTGGCCGTTTTATTTAAGTTGAAATATCCCTGTTTGTTGGTAATAACACCCTGGGTGGTATTACTCCAGCGTACATACGCCAGCTCCAATGGTTCTTTACTGTTTTTATCAATAACCCGGCCTTGTATGGTGGCCTGACTCCAGGCCACACAAGCCATGCAGCTGATCAAAACAGTTATAATAATTTTTTTCATGACCGGTTACAGGGCTTTTAATGATTCCTTGATTTCATTGGTTACTACGGGTCCTAATTCATACGAACTTTCCTGTGCCGCTTTTAAATATTTGCGCGCCATCTCTTTCTGACCGCCGGCCTGGTAAATTTTTCCCAGGTAAAGCATGGCATCAGGCTCAAAACATTTGTTGGCTACGTACAACCGGGCTGTTTTCATTGCTTTCTGCACATCTCCATTTTTACAATATGCCCAGGCCAGCCAGCTGTATGCCTCGGGTGTTGGGCGGTGGGCTACTTCAGCTTGTGCGATCTGCAAACTCCGGCCGGGGTTGTTCAGCTCATCCGCTTCAATGGAAAACAGATATTTATTATACATACCGCCATAAAGTTCATTATGTGTAGCGGCCATGAATTTGTCAATATGCTGTTGATAGCCTATGCTATCCTGCACCGATGCGGCTATTTGCGAAAGTAATAATTCATAATCAGGAATAGGATGCCGTTGCTGTAAATACGCCACAATTTTACGGGCATTCGCCACATCTTTATCGTGCGAAAAGGCGAGCCAGGCAATTCCCTTCAGGGCATGGTAATAATGCGGGTTTTTGGCCAGTACATCCAGGTAACATTGATACGATTCGCGGTAGCGGTTGGCATGACCGTAAAAATCACCGAGGTTCGATTTGATCCATAGAAATAGGGCGGGGGTGGGGTTGTCTTTTATTTTGTCATATGCTTTTTCAAGCAAAGCGATGGCGGCATCCAGATCCCCTTCTATATGGTCTTTATATTTTGCTTCGCGTATCAGGTAATCAAAACTGGATTTATCAGTCAGACTGTTTAATGCTTTTCGTGCGCGGTACCGGTTGCCCAGTTCCATAGCCACATCAAATTCCATAAGTACCGACACGTATTTGTCATCGCCTAATACCAGTGCTGAATCAATGTATTGCTGCGCCTGTAAAAAGCGATGTTGGGTGATGCAGTTGGCGGCCAGTGAACGAAAAGTGCCTGAACCGGTTGTGTTGTTTACATAATTCACGTCACGATAGAGGCTGTCGGCCATGTGTATCTCTGTTATATCACCGGAGTAACCAAAACGCCTGGTGAGCAGACCGGCGATCTTTGACTGGGAAACAATATCGCCCGGTGTTTTAGCCAGTTTGTTTTTCCAGAAATCAAGTTCTGTATCTATCTGTTGCAACTGGGTATTCGGCGATGGCTGCAAATAGGCAGCATAATCTTTGGGATCTGTTATGGGCTGTTGCCGGCAGGCGGTAAAAAGGAGCGTAATGATCAGTGTAGGTAAGATATTTTTCATGATTATGTGGTGTTGGTGGATCAGAAGCAGGAGGTCGGAGGTCAGAGGTAGGAAGTAGGAAGTAAGAAATTCAAGATCTTCTTACCTCCGACTTCTTACTTCCGACTTCAGGAGGTCATTATCCTCAATGCGGATTCGCCAGATAAGGGAACACACTTAGAAATGCTTTGTCGTTGGCATTTACTTTATCGCTGGTTAAACCCGGGTTAGCAGCGCCGGTTGGTCCGCCAAAGATCAACGTCAGTTCAACATCAATTACGTCATCTGCCAGGGCGCGGCCGGTAAGCACATTGGTGCCGTCGTAAAAAGTAGTAGGCGCTGTAGTAGATGCATTCAGTACGTCGGTTACCAGTACGCCGGTGAACTGATCGGCAGTTAAGCCCAGCAGGTTAGTAGTGTAGCCAGCGTTTAATGCAAGCAATTTTGATTTGAATTTACTCGCAAACAAACCATTCATGGCTGAAGGCGTAGTTGTATTAAAAACATCTTTATCGGATGTTGAAACAAAAACGGTATTGATAGCAGGACGGGCCATTTGGTCCTGGGTTTGATAATACGTGGTTGTTTTATCGTCGTCTTTATCGCAGGCAGCGAATGTAACAACTCCTGCAGCGATCAGCAATAGTTTGCTGAATGAAT
>DASUVL010000378.1:0-11051 GCA_036379015.1 Niastella sp. | reverse complement strand
ATTTGACCGAATGGTCTATTTGTATCTCCTGGTTTTTATGGCTGTCATTGGCGCTCAGGAACCACAGGTTGCCTTCATCGTCGATCTTTTGTACACTCATAGGCCGTACCCCATTTGATTGACCTATGGCATGACCTGTGTCAAAAAAGCAGGTCTTGGTTTTGTCTACCAACTCCCGCAATTTTTCAATGGCCGCCTCTTTATTTAAATTCTCCCGGTTTTGTTCCTGTTGATTTCTATTGATACTATCCATAACAATTTATTTAATATACATTTTGCAATTACAATACCAGCTGTGTGCGGCATTTTGCCACCAACCGGGCGGGTATGAATTTTGAAATATATCTTGTTATGAAAGACAAAAAACATACACAGGACAAACCGAAAGAACAGGTGCATAGTGAGTTTGAAACCAGCGCTGGCAATAATTTCAATGTGGTGCGTGAAGAAACGCCGAAGAAAAAGAAAAAAGATACTGATCGGGCAGAGCCGCTTAACGAACTGCCCGAAGATGAAGATTCTGTTAAAAATGAAAATTCAGGCGGGGAAGAGGCGCCGAAGATGAACGCTGAGGAAGATGAAAAAAGTTAATAAGTTGATAAGGTTGATAAGTTGATAGGGTCAGGTCTTGTCAACTTGTTAACTCTGTCAACTTTTCAACTTCCCTCGCTACCTTTGCCCCTCAAATTCCTGCGGTTGAAACATTTAAAAGCGCTTAATCATTATTTCTGGAAGTACCGGTACCGGCTTTTCCTGGGTATCCTGTTCATCATTGTTTCCAACTACTTTGCCGTGCTGGCGCCCCAGGTCACCGGCTATGTATTTGATGTGGTGCAACGGGCTTTTGGTATTGAATCCCAAAAAGTGTCCGTTCAGTACGACTGGCTGGTTACCTGGTTCATTGATTACGCCGAACAACATAAAACCATTTCCGTCATCGCATTAAGCGGCATTACCATCCTGGTGCTGGCCCTCATCCGGGGTATTTTTATGTTCCTCATGCGGCAGACCATCATCGTCATGAGCCGTCATATTGAATTTGACCAGAAGAACGCCATTTTCAAACATTACCTCACCCTCGATACCAATTTCTACAAAACCCATAGCACCGGCGACCTCATGAACCGCATGGCCGAAGATGTAAGCCGCGTGCGTATGTTCACCGGTCCGGCCATCATGTATTTGATCAACCTGGTGTCGCTTATTTCGCTCTCGGTATACTATATGGTGAAGAAAGATCCGCTGCTCACCCTGTACGTACTGGCGCCGTTGCCCATTCTGGCCATCACCATCTATGTGGTAAATAATATCATTAATAAAAGGAGTGAACGCATCCAGGCTTTATTGAGCGACCTCACTACCAATGCGCAGGAATCGTATTCCGGTATCAGGGTAATAAAATCTTTTGTGCAGGAAAAGGCCATGTTGGAATTCTTTGATAAGAACAGCGAAGATTATAAGGCCAATGCCATTGGACTTGCTAAAACGGAGGCCCTGTATTTTCCATCCATGACCTTGCTTATTGGTCTCAGCACCCTGTTGACCATCATGATCGGCGGCATTTACGCCATTTACGGTCAGCACAACATAGGCATTAGCACCATTGCCGAGTTTGTGATGTACATTAATATGCTCACCTTCCCGGTAGGGGCCATTGGGTGGACGGCCAGCATGATCCAGCGTGCAGCGGCTTCTCAAAAGCGTATCAACGAATTCCTGCATACAGAACCGGCCATTGTAAATCCGCCCAATGCCATTAAGCCGGGTTTACAGGGCAGTATCGTTTTTGATCATGTTGATTTTGTTTACCCCAACACCGGTATTCAGGCGCTTACCCAATTCAATCTTCAGATTAAAAAAGGGCAGAAAATTGCCATCATTGGTCATACCGGCAGTGGTAAAACAACCATTGCGCAATTATTATTACGCATGTATGATCCTACGGTGGGTAGCATCAGTATCGATGGTACCGATCTGCGTCAAATGGACCTGCAGGAACTGCGCCGCCAGATAAGTTTTGTGCCCCAGGATGTTTTCCTGTTCAGCGATACCATTAATAATAATATTCTGTTCAGCCCGACTACCAGCGGGCATGCTAATTCAGAAACAGCAACCCTGGCGGCCCGTTATGCCAGTGTGGAAAGAGAGATTGACAGCTTTCACGACAGATACGACACGATGGTAGGGGAGCGGGGTGTTACACTCAGCGGTGGCCAAAAACAACGGATCTCCATTGCCCGCGCATTGGCAAAAGATCCGCAGATCGTGGTGTTTGATGATTGCCTCAGCGCTGTTGATGCCCGCACCGAAAAAGAAATTCTCAGTAACCTCAGTATTTATCTTCAACATAAAACAGCCATCATTATCACCCACCGCATTTTCACACTTTTCGATTTTGATACCATTGTGGTGCTCGATGAAGGGAAAATTGTGGAGACCGGAACACATAATGATTTATTGTCATTAAACGGTTATTATACGTATTTATACGAGCAACAGCAGCAACAGGAACGGGAAGAAAGCTAAATCGAGTCAGAAATGGGGATAATTAAGGGAAATTACTTCGTAAAAGGCTAATGAAATTTTGTTGATTCTAAAACAATATTATATTTGTAACGCTTTTTTTTGTGAAAATTTGATAATTGTTAACTGCAAAACTTAAATGACTGTGGCGTACGAAAACAACGACAAACGTATGGAAAGCGTTTATAGCAAACGCATAAGAGCTGGGAAAAGAAGAACCTACTTCTTTGATGTGAGGGCTACCCGTGGAAATGACTACTACATTACCATTACGGAAAGCCGCAAAAAATTCAACGAAAACGGGTACGACAGGCACAAGATCTTCCTCTACAAAGAAGATTTCAACAAATTCTTAAAGGCATTGACAGAAGCAGTGGACTATGTTAAGACTGAATTGATGCCTAATTTTGATTTTGACGCCTACAACCATGATCAAGTTGCAGAAACAGAATCAGAAACTGAAGTCGATGAAATTGCCGAAGCTCCAACCCCAGCTTTGCAAATAACCAGCGCAGTTCCCGCCCCTTCCAGCAATGGTGCAGGTTCTTCTGCTGATGCAGGTGAAGAAGTAGATAAATGGTAATTTTCCATAAAACGGTTTTGATCTAGCAAGCTCCCGAAAGGAGCTTTTTTTTATTTTAGACAAGATCTGTAAGGTTCGCCATTGGGTCTTGAATGAGCAGTGGGTCGACGCGATCCTGGCAGGTCGAACAAAGGCCAGACCTGTCAGGTTCACCCAACAACTTACAAATGTAAATCCCTGCAATGGACCTTACAGGTCTTACTCTTTCGCACAAACGTAATTTTCGGGTCTGCAATAAATGGCCTACCTTATAAACCACATATTCTTTATATTAAATCAGATTATCTTTATTTCCTGTCAAAATGCGTATCAATCGTATTGATTTCTATGCCTTTATTGCACTGGCACTAATCTTGACATATATGGCAATTGCCTTCAATTCATGGTAGTTTAAATAAGAGTATGTTATTTTGTCACAGATAAACGAGAATGAATCGGCTATGGAAAAATTACATGATAATCCCGGCCAATGAAAATTTTTCCATGGTAAGGTCCCCGTTCCGGCCATCAGGGCGGGCATCTGGCTAAAAAACAATTAATAATCACAGATGAAAGAATCGAAAATTTTATTCACGCCAGAAGATGAAATGGATTTTATTCCTATTATCCCCCTCAATGAAAATGAAGGAGATAACGGTGCAGATATAGTCATTCCGTCGGAGTTACCCCTGTTACCTTTGCGTAATACCGTGTTGTTCCCAGGTGTAGTACTGCCAATTACTGTAGGTCGCGATAAAAGTATAAAAGCCGTAAATGATGCATATAAGGCTGACAAACTGGTAGGCGTTATAGCACAAAAAGACAGTAATGTAGAAGATCCTGACATAACTGACCTGGAAGATATTGGTACGGTAGCCCGTATCATTAAAATGATCAAAATGCCCGATGGCGGTACCACCGTCATTATTCAGGGAAAACGCCGGTTCAAGGTTAAATCGATCACTACCGATGAACCGTATTTTAAAGCCGAGGTAGAGTTGCTGGAGGAGGATGAAGCGCCCAAGAATGAAGATTTTAGTGCTTATGTAGCGAATATCAAGGAACTGGCCGGACAAATCATTCAGCTGTCGCCCAATATTCCCTCCGAAGCTTCGATCATTTTACGCAATATTGAAAACCCTTCTTTCCTTATTCACTTCATATCCAGTAATTTAAATACAGAGTTGGCGGAAAAGCAGAAGCTGCTGGAATTGAATAACATCGAAACCAGGGCCGACCTGTTAATGAAACTGCTGCAACGCGAATTGCAGTTTGCCGAGCTGAAGAATAAGGTAACCACCAAAACGAAGACCGAACTCGATAAGCAACAGCGCGAATATTTCCTGCAACAGCAAATGAAGAGTATCAAGGAAGAGCTGGGCGGCGATGCCAATGAGCGGGAAATAAAGGAAATGGCGAAAAGGGCGGAAGCCAAGAAATGGCCTGAATCGGCCCGGGAAATGTTTAAAAAGGGCATTGAGAAGCTGGAGCGTATGCACCCCAGCACGCCCGATTATTCCGTGGTGTACAATCACCTTGACCTGATGCTCGACCTTCCCTGGCAGGAGGTTACCAAGGATCAATACGATCTGAAGAAAGCGAAAAAGGTGCTCGATCATGACCATTATGGCATGGATAAGGTAAAGGAACGCCTGCTCGAATACCTGGCCGTACTGAAATTAAAGGGCGACATGAAAAGCCCCATTCTTTGTTTTGTAGGCCCTCCCGGTATTGGTAAAACCTCCCTGGGCCGCAGTATTGCAACAGCCATTCAGCGTAAATATGGCCGTGTGAGTTTAGGTGGTTTGCATGATGAAAGTGAAATACGCGGTCACCGCAAAACCTATATCGGCGCTATGCCGGGCCGGATCCTTCAAATGATCCGCAAACTCAAATCATCGAACCCGGTACTGATCCTCGATGAAATTGATAAAGTGGGGAACGATTTCCGCGGCGATCCGTCCTCTGCGTTGCTCGAAGTGCTTGATCCTGAGCAAAACAACACATTCTACGATAACTACCTCGAACTTGAATATGACCTCAGCAAAGTATTGTTCATTGCTACGGCAAATGATATCAATAACATTCAGCCTGCTTTGCGCGACCGGCTTGAGATCATAAACCTGAGCGGTTATGCGGTGGAAGAAAAAGTGCAGATCGCGAAAAGACACCTGGTGCCTAAACAAAAAGAGGCTCATGGCCTTAATAAATCGATCGACTTTAAAATAGGCGATCCCGTGCTGCAAAAGATCATCCAGGATTATACACGGGAAAGCGGGGTGCGCGAACTCGACCGGTACCTGGCTTCCATCATGCGGTATGAGGCAAAAGAATATGCTTTAAAAGAAAAGGTAAAAAGCATTCTAACGGAACGGGATGTAGAAAAGATACTGGGCAAGCCTAAATACACTAATGATGTTTATAAAGTAGCCAACATACCCGGCGTGTCTATTGGGTTGGCCTGGACGTACGTAGGTGGCGATATTTTATTTATGGAAACCAGTTTGAGTGAAGGAAAGGGGGAGTTGAAATTAACCGGTAACCTGGGTAACGTAATGAAGGAAAGCGCCGTTACCGCCGTAACCTATTTGCAATCCAATGCAAAAAAAATAGGCATTGATAATACGTTTTTCGAAAAGAAGAATATTCATGTGCACGTGCCCGAAGGCGCCGTGCCGAAAGATGGTCCGAGTGCGGGTATCACCATCATGACCGCCATTGCGTCGGCCATGACCGGTAAACGGGTTAAACCTTATTTAGCCATGACGGGTGAGATCACACTACGCGGTCAGGTGTTGCCGGTAGGGGGTATTAAAGAAAAAGTACTGGCTGCCCGCCGTGCCGGTTTAAAAGAAATTGTGCTGTGCTGGCAGAATGAGCGCGACATCAAAGAAATTGAAACGAATTTTATAAAGGGCTTAACATTTCATTATGTAAAAACAATGCAGCAGGTACTTGATATTGCATTGGGGTAAACGCGGAACGCAGAACGCAGAACGCGAAACGCCGAACGCCGAACGCGGAACGCGGAACGCGGAACGCTGATTGAGGAGTAGCTGGAAATTGTATTTTGTATTTGCGTTAAGCGTTAAGCATTCAGCCTCCTTTAATAGGATTTTAATGTATTCTCTCAGAACATCATTGAACAAATAGATATTAAACCCTGTTAATAATTATCAACCGAGATTTTTTTTTCATGTTGGTTGTTTTAAGGGTTAAAGAAATTCCTCCATGTCAATGGAGGAATTTTTTTTTCTTCGTCCGCCGTCCGCGTGTCGCCGAAGCTTTAGCGGAGGCACAGGCTTTAGCGAAGGCGGAATGCATGTGGGTAAGAGCCACTTGTCGCTTGCAGCTTTTTAATTATTTTCGTACGTGATCCGCCTACGCCAAGGCTTCGGCGGATGAGATCGTACATGCAAAACAAGCTGCTTATATTATGTTTTTTATTCATCCTTACCCAGTCGAATGCGCAAACATTGGGCGGCAAAACCGTCTATAATTTTCTCCAACTTTCCAATACACCTCAGTTAACCGCTTTAGGCGGCATCAACATTACCAATCAAACCGCTGATATTGGCCTTGCGTTCAATAATCCGGCATTATTACGCCCTGCTATGCACACGCATACGTCCATGGTGTTTAATTCGTTTTATGCGGGTATAAAGAACTACCATTTAATGGCGGGGTTTCGCAATGAACCCCTGAAGACCACGTTTGCGGCAGGTATTAACTATTTTAGTTATGGTTCTATACCCGAAACTGATATCTCGGGCAACGTATTAGGTAATATGCGTCCTGCAGATTATGTGGTACAGTTAAGTGCTGCCCGACAATACGGGGAACGCTGGCATTATGGTGTTACTGCTAAATTTATTCATTCTGCGTATAGCATGTATCGTTCATCGGGTGTGGCGCTGGATGTGGGTATTGCCTATTTTGATTCGGCCAACCTGTGGCAGGCTTCGCTGGTGGCAAAGAATATGGGCGCGCAGATAAAGCAATATACCGGCAGCACCGCAGGGGACCTGCCTTTCGACCTGCAACTGGGTATTTCAAAACGCCTGGCTCATGCGCCGGTACAGTTCTCCCTTACCTTATTTCAGCTGCACCAGTTTGATACTCGTTATAATGACACTTTATTTAATAACGAAATGGGTTTAGCACAGGATAGCAAGGAAAAAAAATATATATTTGACAAGTTTTTCAGACATGTTATCCTGGCCGTGCAGTTATACGTAAGCGATAAAGTTGAAATATCTGCCGGTTACAATTACCTCCGCCGCAAAGAATTAAGTATATCCAACGCCGGCAACGGACTAAACGGCTTTTCAATGGGTGTTGGCGTATTATTTAAAAAAATCCAGATCCGCTACGCAAGGAGTTATTACCAAAATAATAGTTCCTATAACCAATTCGGCTTAAACCTCAGGCTAAACGATTATTTCGGCTCGGGCGGTCTATTGAACAGAGCAGGAAATAAGTAATTGTTTCCCCTTAATTTTTATTAACCGCTTTCCTTAAACTTTTAAAATTTAAGGGTTATGAAGCATTGTTTATCCCGCAAAATGATTAATCTTATTTTTTGCCATTAAATAAACCTTTTCTTAATGATCAAAGTGATTATAGCAGATGATCACAAATTGGTACGCGAGGCCTGGAGCCTGCTGCTCAGCAGGGATAAAAGGTTGTCGATTATAGCCATATGCGAAAACGGTTCTCAGGTTATTGAAGCCTGTAAGTCGCTTTCTCCTGATGTTGTATTAATGGATATCAATATGGATCCGGTGAGTGGTATTGAAGCCACCAGGGCTATCCGAGCGTTTACCAAAGAGATCCGTATTATCGGCATTTCCGTTCATACCGATCTTCCTTATGTAAATGCGCTCATGCATGCGGGCGCTAATGGTTATGTTACCAAAAACTCTTCCGGTGAAGAAATGGTCAAAGCTATAATGCTGGTGATGGAGGGACAGCAGTATTTCTGTAAGGAGATTGCGGATATAATAGGATAGGAAGTCGGAGGTCGGAAGTCCGATGTCTGATAATAAAAGAAGAAGTCCGAAGCTGATAGTATGAAAATTTATAATTCATACCCCCGGCTTCGGACTTTGTATTTTCTGACCTCTGAGTTCGTATTTCGTATTTTCTGAAGTCCGACTTCTGACCTCGGATTTTCTGACTTCTGACTTCAGACCTCTGACTTCGTATTTTGTATTTCCGACTTCAGACCTCCGACTTCCGACTTCGTATTAAACAAGTTCTTTCTCTTCCTTAAACGCCTCCCTTGGAGTTAGCCCCAGCATATCGAACATCGCTTTATCTTCATCAAAAGATGGGTTTGGCGTTGTCAGTAATTTCTCACCGGTAAAGATGGAATTGGCGCCTGCCATAAAGCACAATGCCTGGTCTGAAATGCTCATGGTGGCACGTCCTGCACTTAAGCGAACCATTGCCCTGGGCATTAAGATGCGAGCTGTTGCGATCATCTTCACCATATCCCAAACGTCTACTTTCTGATTATTTTCCAGCGGCGTGCCTGCTACCGGAACCAGTGCATTAATAGGCACACTTTCCGGATGCTCGGTCATGGTGCTCAGCGTGTGCAGCATTTTGATGCGGTCTGCATGGGTTTCGCCCAAACCTACAATACCGCCACAACAAACCGAAATACCGGCTTTACGAACATTGTCCAGGGTATCCAGCCGGTCGTTATATGTGCGGGTAGAAATAATTTCTTTATAGTATTCTTTAGAAGTATCCAGGTTATGGTTGTACGCGTATAAACCGGCATCAGCTAATTTTTTAGCCTGTGGTTCGGTGAGCATACCCAGCGTACAGCACACTTCCATACCCATTTCATTTACGCCTTTAACCATATCGATCACACGATCGAAATCGCGGTTATCTCTTACTTCACGCCAGGCGGCGCCCATACAAAAACGGGTTGAACCGGCGGCTTTTGCTTTGGCAGCATATTCAAGAACCTGGTCTTTCTGCATTAAAGCGTGTACATCAACACCTGTATTATAGCGGGCTGCCTGCGGACAATATGCGCAGTCTTCGGAACAGCCTCCGGTTTTTATGGAAAGCAGCGTACAAACCTGTACTTCTCCTGTATTATTATACTGCCGGTGAGCGCTGGCAGCACGATAAATGAGGTCGAGCAGCGGGGAATTGTAAATTTCCTGTATTTCTTCTATAGTCCAGTCGTTTCTGATCATGCTGTTTTCATTTTTTATAATGGCGAATATACACAGTTGAGTCTTTTAATAACGGCAGGGTCGCATTAAAATATTTATGCAAAATAACGCGAAAAGTATTAACTGAAGAAATGCTGTCGTATAAACCGGCATACTGGCGATCGGGAAAATAGATCGCATTTAAGTTGCTGAATTCCAACTCTTTCATGCTGTCTGGAAAACCACGGAACCCATGATCGCCCTGGATGATGATGATTCGCGGACGGTTGCCTGGTTTTTGTAAAGTGAGCGCAAGGTTTTTAACCAGCGTATTGGTGTATTTAAGCTGGGGCAGATAGCGATCTTTATCGGTAAAGCCGTTATACCAGGTTGAATCAGGTGTTAAATGTCCTGTACTATCAAAGAAAAATGGGTCGTGCGGCAACATTATATGTCCATAAACAAATACTGGCTTGTCGTGTGGTTGCTCAGCAACCGCTAAAAGATCTTTATAAGTGCTTTGTATTTGTTGCAGGTTGAGACGGGCATCGTTCTCCATTTCCTTCGTCACCCCCTTTTTAAAAGGCAGCATATTCCTGAAATTCCACCCTATTTCTTTAATGAACCTGTAGTATAACGTGGGGGTTAATAATAAGTCTGTTCTATTGATTAGAAAGCCCGGGTTCTGACGCGGTTCATCGCCGGGCATCAAAAAAAAGGAATGATTGATGATCGTATAGCCTTGTTGTTGAAATATGCGGCATACCCGGTTGTTCACTACTGTTTTTATTCCCTTACCGTATAGCTGCAGGTTAATTTCAGTATCAAATCTCATTTTAAGGTAGTCCATATTCAATATGGAACCGATGGAAAAAGGCGTGAAATTGTAATTGCTTTTTGAATTCGATGCACAGTAAAAGCCATTATTGGTCAAAAACGAATCCAGGCCACTGTTGTCGTATTGCCAGAACTTATTTATTCCCTTCGAACTTTCGAATTCATCAAAGATGATGAAGTACACATCGGGTTTTTTGCAACTATCGCATTGGGGTATAGGTGGCAGATCATCATTGTTGTTGAATGATAATGCCTTGCTGATCTTTGGGGATGTTATTACCAACTGCCCGCATTCAATAAGTAACAGGATTGTCAACAGCGTATTTAAATAAAAATAGAAACGGAATGGAGGGACTTTCTTTTTGCGGGCATATAAGATAAGCAATATGCCGCCAACTGTTAATAGAGGAAGCAGGTATTTGTAATGTGACAATAACGGTAGATACCTTATTAAAAAAAGGTGTATGGTTGAAAAAAAGAAAAATACAATCTCCACATACAATACGACCACTGCATATTTTGCCAGTGGCTTTACATAGTTTATAATAAAATATAGCAAAACAGGAATACCAAGCAGCCAGGCTGTTACCGGTATAAACAAGTCTTTCAAAGTAAGCACCGGCTGATACTCCGTTACCATGTGCAGTAAATAGAAAACAGGCAATAACACAAGGAACCAGATCTTTTGGCTAAGCCAGCTTTGTATTTTTTGGATCTTGTTCATTGGGTTTAATGC
Organism: Niastella sp.; assembly: GCA_036379015.1. Lineage (GTDB taxonomy): Bacteria > Bacteroidota > Bacteroidia > Chitinophagales > Chitinophagaceae > Niastella. Next base: position 214 of record DASUVL010000378.1, on the reverse strand, counting down.
AAAGATATTGTGCTGTCTTTTAATAAAGGAAGCTTTGTATTGAAATACTTGTTTAATACAACCCGGAAAGTATTAACCGGGCTTATGCTGTCGTATATCATTGAATAATCTTTATCGGAAAAATAATAAGTGTTCAGGTTCATAGTATACATGTTCAGCCGGCTTATATTGAAGGGAGATTCACGATATCCATGATCGCCCGCTACAATAACAA
>DASUVL010000377.1:0-2610 GCA_036379015.1 Niastella sp. | reverse complement strand
TGGTTCTCATATTCACTATTACGTACATGCACACCGCCAAAATCATATAGGTACCAGCCCATCCCCTGCCCGTAATCGCCGGCATCATCGGTGCCCACTACATTCGCCCCTGTTCTGAATTGTGCATCGTTGGGAACTGTTGTAACGGCATCAAACGCCTGTTCCAGAATAAGAACACCTCCTACTCCTGCAGCGCCTGACCCATAATTGGCGCCGTTGGCGCCATTGTTACCGGAGAGAAAACTATTGTAAAGGCCGCCAAAGGCAACATCCCACTGACGGGTTTTCGCATAGCTGGCCGCTATTACTTTTTTGCCTTCCAGACTATAATATAAAGTAGCAGGAACTGCATTGATGTCATCAATAGTGGTAGCGGCAAAATTCTGTACCCGTATCAGCTTGTAAAATACCGTGTCGGTTGGGGTAGCTGTTGTATCTATGCCGGTTTCAGTGCCGGCATTGTCTGTTTCTTTTTTACAGGCCGTCATCAACAGGCTCACAAGCAGGACCACTCCTATGCTAAATAATATTCTTTTTGTTGAACCGGTATTTGAATGTGTGATCATTGTATTTACGTTTGTAGCCTCCAGTTATTGGGCAGGGCAAAGGTCTATACAAGCATCGACCATTAAAGGAGAAATGAATACCTCAGAAGGAATTTCCCTTTATGGTTGGTATTTTTCCCGTTCAGGGCGGTGACAATATAATGACAATTGTAGTTTTACACCATAAACACAATGTATATGACTAAACAGTTTGTTGCGATCAATTATATTTCCTGTGAGCCCTCTTACAAGGCGCGTTTCGAAGAATTATTTGCTACCAGGGCGCATGCTATTGATACCATGCCCGGCTTCATTAACATGCACGTACTGCGGCCCGCTAAAGAGAATGAAGATTATTTAATAGTAAGTTATTGGGAAACGGAAGATGCGTTTAAAGACTGGACAAAATCGGAAGCGTTCCGGATCGGGCATCAAAGAGGGTTTGCTGATATTGCCAAAGCCAAACAGGAAGGAAAACAACCGCCGGTATCGAGTGATTTTAAAACGTATGAGATCATCAGCGAATGAAACCACTAAGCAGCACTTCGTCCAAAAGGGTTCAATGGCTAAAGCGCATTGGCATAGGCGGCTTTCTCTTCTTCCTGATAAAGGGATTGTTATGGCTGGCCTTTTTCTTTTGGTTGAGTAAATAAACAACTTAGCTGACCTGTAAGGTACACCACTTGAGCTTGCGCATATAGTAAGTTTATGTGTACCTGACAGGTCAGTTTTAAAATTAAACAACGAGACCTGTTCCCGACAAGTCGGGACAATTGCACATAATGATTGTGCAAGTCCCGATGATGCATCCGCCAGCCGGCGGATCAACCCAATTTACTTTTTCACCTTGTTGGGCGGGTATCCAAAATGTTTTTTAAAGGCCCGTGCAAAATGTACCGGGTATTTGTAACCGACATACGAAGCCACTTCCCCTACTGTTTTCCCATCTGCCAGTAATTCCCTGGCTTTATCCATCTTCACCTGTTGCAGGTAACCAAACACCGTATTGCCATATACTTCTTTAAAATGTCTTTTCAGGTAGGCTTCATTGGTACCTACCTGGTGGGCCAGGTCTATCAACGAACAGGGACTGTCGAGGTTCTGCATAATAATGCTATGCGCATGATGCATCTTATCTATATCTGACTTTTTAAGTCCCTTGTGCTGCTCTGCTGCGGTAGATAAACCCGTTATCTGCTCATACTGTTCTAACTGGAACGCTAACAACTCCAGTGTCTTGCTTTTTACAAATAACTCTTTATATCGCCCTTCCAACGGGCAACGAAGCATGGAATATAGAATATTACTGAAAGATTCTGTCAGCGGCATATTTACCTTACTCATGGGAGTTGCGGTATTATTACTGACACTTTTTGCATACTCGTTAAAATAAGGATGCGTTTCCGGGAGATAGTTCAGAAAAAGTTCAGGGCTCAAACCCAGTTCAAAGGTTTCCAGTCTTTCACCCGGTTGCCAGTTCATATAGATATGCTGTTCATTCAGGAAAAGATAATTATACTCATGGTTGGTGAAAGAGGCTACCCGTTTTTTACCGCCATCTACACTATACTGTTTGTTACCGCTAATGGTGAAGCTGCATTGAATAAATGATCGCTGGTTATTGATCACTACCTGTCCTTCTTCGCTTGATGCCACATTATAATAACCCAGGCTGATACCATCCTGGGTCTGCATTTCGTGCAGTACACCTTCATGTCCTTTCCTGCTAATCGGTCTCCTGCTCTCTTTAAAGCCATCTTTTCCCCTGTAAATATCAAAGGAACAGAATAGAGGAGCAGTATTGGTATTGATCTTTTTTTCCATTTGTAGGGTCGCCAAAACAATAAGGCAATATTAGATACAATTTTATACTAAAAGTGCTGTCACCTTTTAGGAAACGGGAATTTGATTTTCGTAATGCGGAAATATAGCTACCGGTGTACACTATGCTATATAAATATTCCCTTTGAGGTAGCTTTTTTTCCCGATAGGGTTAGCGCGAGGCAGGAACTTTACGCATCTTTTTACTGTCCTAAATGTAGCAACGCATTGTTATTAAAAATAA
>DASUVL010000376.1:0-2970 GCA_036379015.1 Niastella sp. | reverse complement strand
GGTTCATTGATCGTTAGTTGTATTTTTCAATTGGAAAATTTCGAGCAGGTCATACAATTTGATGCAGAGAATAAATTAAATGTTCCTCAACCATTGATCGATCTGGTTAATACCATTTCAATATCTACAGTAAGGGGTATTATGTTCAGTATATTCAAAGGCACCATGCTGCACAATGCATTTTTGCCCATTATAGATGTAGAACAATTATATATGCAAAAGGGATAGCTTTGTTATGCCGGTCTCCCACAAGCCGGAAGATATAAGCAAATTCGATCATCAAGCCGCTATTAACTTACACAATCGTTACTTCGATGCCCCTGCTTTCCAACTGGTTTACAAAATGTTCCGATATGCCGCTATCGGTAATCACCTGATCTACTTCTTCCAATCCACATATGCGTCCAAAGCCGCGCTTACCGAATTTGGTAGAATCAGAGAGAACGATCACCTTTTGTGACACATCGATCATTTGCCGGTTCAGGTGTGCTTCCATTACGCTGGTAGTTGTGAGGCCGAACTCCAGGTCAATGCCATCTACACCCAGGAATAATTTACTACAGAAAAAGTCGGTTAATATTTTTTGCGCGTAAGGTCCGGTTACGGAAGAGGAACTTTTGCGCAGGATGCCGCCTAACTGCATGATCTCAATGTCCGGATGTTTGATCAATTCCTGTGCTACCTGTAAAGAAGCGGTGATCACAGTTACGTTTAGTTTCGGAGGCATATTTTTAGCCAGTGCCAGCACGGTGGTGCCGGAGGCAATAATAATTGAGTCGTTATCGGCGATCAGCTGGGCTGCGGTAGCGCCGATCTTCGTTTTTTCGCCCGATTGCAGTTTTTCTTTTTCATTTACCGGCCTGTCAACCGTATACGGGTTGTTGAGGGTGGCGCCGCCATGCGTGCGGAACAACAGGTTTTTATCCTCCAGCAGTTTCAGGTCCTTCCTGATGGTAACGGAAGAAACGTCCAACTCCTTGCAGAGATCCAACACGTTAACAAAGCTTTCTTTGCTCAGTTTAGTCAGAATGAATTGATGTCGTTCAGTTTGTGAGATCATAATTGGTTTGACAAATTAAAGCAAAATTGTCAGATTGAGGCAGCGACTCATCTGGTTTTCAGGGGGTAGAAGCTTTTCTATGTGCTAGAACATATGCCATCCCAAGTTCATTCCAGGCGTCTTGGTCGGGTCACAACATGATAAAGCAAAGTTAACTTGTAGATCTACTGTATATAACCTGTATCTATAAAGAGACAGCTTATATACAGATTATATACAGGTTATATACGGGTTATCTTTCCATTTTGGGTAAATAATTGACTGACAATAGTACCAGCCAGTCATTGAAAGCGTCCTTATTAATGCCCGGCAGTCTGATTTTTTACTTTTGAAGGAAATATATTGGCCCTGGCCAGTGTGAGTCAGGAAGGCCAAAAAGGTTGCTACGTGTTTTCTTTTCTTTCGAAATATTTTAATTTACGGTTTCAAATTGTTTCATTACTATTGTGTTAGAATTAAACTGAAATAAAACGAAAGTTTTAGATATAAAATGGAAGCTGAAAGCGTACAAGATCGTATTACTCTTATAAACAGGCTGGCAACACAAAAAGAATGGGACTTAATTGTGATCGGAGGCGGGGCTTCCGGTTTAGGCATTGCCCTGGAAGCAGTAAGCAGGGGATATACCGTATTGCTGGTGGAGCAGGCCGATTTTGCCAAAGGCACTTCAAGCCGGAGCACCAAACTGGTGCATGGCGGCGTTCGCTATCTGGCACAAGGTGATATTCAATTGGTTAGAGAAGCCAGTATTGAGCGTGGTCTATTATGGCGCAATGCCCCCCACCTGGTAAAGAACCAGACTTTTATCATTCCTATCTATACCTGGTTCGACCGGCTGAAATATACCATCGGACTTAAATTATACGACTGGATCTCAGGCTCGCTTAGCCTGGGATCTTCTGTTTTTATTTCTCGGTTAAAAGCGCTGGAAAAACTCCCTAACATAAATGCAGAAGGTTTGGTTGGCGGGGTGTTGTATCACGATGGTCAGTTCGACGATTCGCGGCTGGCCATTAACCTGGCGCAAACCATTATTGAACGTGGCGGCGTTGCCTTGAACTACATGAAAGTGACTGGTTTGATCAAAGACAATGCGCAGCATATTTCAGGCGTACAGATAATGGATACGGAAACCACCCGTTCTTTCGCTTGCAACGCAAAAGCGGTGATCAATGCCACCGGTGTATTTGTAGATGCGATCCTGCAAATGGATAACCCCACTGGTTCAAAAAGTATTACCACCAGCCAGGGTGTACATCTTGTGATGGATAAAAAATTCTATCCGGCTAACGATGCCTTAATGATCCCCGCTACCAGTGATGGACGGGTGTTGTTTGCGGTACCCTGGCATGGAAAAGTAGTGGTGGGTACAACCGATACGCCGGTAAGCGATGCCTCGCTGGAACCGCAAGCGCTGGAAAAAGAAATTGCATTCATTCTTGAAAATGTATCGCGTTATTTTATACAACAACCCAAACGAAGTGATGTATTGAGTGTGTTTGCCGGATTGCGCCCCCTGGCAGCACCGCAAAAAGATAACCAGAAAACAAAAGAGATCTCACGCAGTCATAAGATCATGGTTACGGCTTCTCACCTCTTTACCATTTTAGGCGGTAAATGGACCACCTTCCGCAAAATGGGGGAGGATATGGTTGACCGGGTTGAAAAAGAACTGCAATGGCCGCATAAAAAAACAGCTACCAAACAGTTAGCCATACACGGAGCTATGGCCAATGTAGATGGGAATGATCCATTATATTTTTATGGAAGTGATACCACGCACATAAAAGCATTGATGAATGGACATGCCAAAGAATGGCTCAGCGCCAGTCTGAAAATTCACGAAGCGCAGGTGATATGGGCCGTGCAGCATGAGATGGCGCGCACCGTAGAAGATGTATTATCGCGCA
>DASUVL010000375.1:0-2764 GCA_036379015.1 Niastella sp. | reverse complement strand
AAAAAAGGAAGCAGCTGAAGATGAAATAATAAATATGATAGAGGGCATGACCGACCTCGATCAGCTGGATGTATTTAAACAGAAAGAACTTTTGCAGGTAACCAGAACGTTTATGCAACTGTTGTTAAAACCCAACTGGTTTCGCAGTACGCTTGTTACCAGTTTGGCCAAACAATATTTTACCGACTTTTCTTATGATGATTCAGTTACGCTGGATGAAGCATTTACCGAAACCGTAAGTGAATCCCATACCAGTATCAAGGATTACCTCGGTTATATCATGCTCGATTTTGCGTTGGTTGACGGAGCGCTTGAACAAATTCCGTTTGGCTGGGCATTTCAGTTTGCCGAGAGCATACAATTGAAAGACGTTTTTGACGCCATAGTTAAAAAGGAGTTACAATTGACTGATAAAAAATTTCAGCAGCATAAACAAAAAACCATGTCTGCCTGGTATAAAATTAAAGAAGGCGAAAAAGAACAGGTGTATGAGAGCGACGCCTCTGTTTAATACGCAACTGCCAGCCGGCAATACAACTTTCTCTTGCGGGATATATAAGAAATAAAATAGCATTATTACAGATTTCAATTTATTGATTATGTCAATACAGGTTCAATCATTCAGGCAATTTATAAAAGCAGCTTTTAGTAATGGCGATTACGCAACCGATGATGTAATTGCATTTGTGCTGCCTTTGTGTAAAGAGGTGATCAGCTTTCATGAAGCAGGGCTGGTTGCGCCATTTGAAAATGAAAATGCACTGTTTATAAACGATCACCGTCTGGATATTGATGAAAGAGCGGCCCACAAGCCCATGAACGCTATTGGTAAAGTGATCGCTTTGTTTGAAAGACATAAATCACGTCATTTTGAGGTGGGTGGAAATGCAAAGCCTGAGATAGATATTGATGATAGCGCCCTTTCGGTAGAAAATGTACATGTACATTTAAATGGTAATGAAACGCTGTCATTCCCTGCTTTTATTCCGGGATACCGTTGCTTTGAGATGAACCTGGGGCATCATGATGAACTTACCGATATTTTTTGTTTGGGTACCATATTAGGCAGCATGGCACTGGGCTTGAATTTATATGAAGAGAAGGACCTGGCATTGTTTGCAAAATACCGGAGCAATCCCATTTTATATAATCATCGCATTCATCCTACCATTAGTGCGCTGATTGCCGAAATGACCGAACTGAGCAGGCAAAAGCGCGTGCAGGATCTGTACGATATTGTTAACCGGTTACAACATTACCGCGATTACGATCCGGAAAAACAAACCGATCTGAGTAATATCGCCGGCTGGATCAATAAATCGTTAACCAACCGGAATCAACTTATATTAAATAAGCTGCGCAACCGGTTATTCGATACCAGCAGGCGTAACCGGTTATTGTATTACAAACCGAATATGCGGTTTGTAAATTTAACTGTGAGCAGTGTGCCCATGGTGCTGCATTATCAAAGTATTCGCCCCGAATTATTATTTACCTGGAATAAGGAGATCTCTGACCGCGTTATAGGGATGAAAGAAATTGTGTTGAATAAATACCTGCGGTTTGAAGATCATTTGTATTTGCCTTCCTCGCTCGATAAAATACGCATAGAAGCACAACGTGATATTCAGGAGTATGGGTTTAGTCAGTTAAAGCTGGTTATTGTGTATTTGAACTGGCATAACCTCAAAGAGGATCCGGATGAAAGGATACAAAGTCCTTTATTGCTGGTGCCCGCCGAACTGAAAAAGAATAAAAAATTAAAAGAAGATCATTTTGTATTAAAGATCACCGATAATGTGGCTGAAGTAAACCCGGTGCTGGCCAGTTATCTGAAAGAACTATATGGCATTGAACTGCCCGATTTTGTGGATCTGGATGAAATGACACCCGAACAGTTCTATCAGTTATTGAAAGGCCAGATAGATGCAGCCAACCAGGGGATCGTGTTGAATTATATTCAAAAACCACGCATCAGACTGGTGCATAATGTAGCCAAGCAAACAGTAACCAATTTTAAAAAGCGGTTGCAACGCACTGGCAAGCAGTTAAGCAATTATAAAGACGTTGGATACAGTTATCAGCAGGAACAATATAAACCGTTGGGATTGGAGATCTTCAGGCAGCGTGTGGAACCCAAACGTGGTTTCCTGGAGTCTTTAGGTCACGATGATGCCGTAATAACACCGTTGCAATTGACAGATAACACGCCCAACAAAAGACGTCAATTATTTGAACTGACGGAAAGTGAAGGCAATCCCTATAGCTGGGATTTTGATATGTGTAACATCGTATTGGGCAATTTCAATTATAAAAAAATGAGCCTGGTTCGCGATTACAATTTTGTAATTGATAATCAAGTGCCCAATGAGGTGTTTGAACAATTGTTCAGTAGCAAGCCCAAACCTACTACTGAAGCAAAGCAAGACTGGAATAGTACAGATGACTGGTATCATGTTATTACTGCCGATCCTACACAGACCCAGGCCATCTTAAAAAGCAGGGATAAGGAAAGTTATATCATTCAGGGACCTCCCGGTACCGGTAAAAGTCAAACGATCACCAATCTTATTGCTGATTTTGCCGCCCGTGGTCATAGCATCTTATTTGTTTGCGAAAAGCGGGCTGCTCTGGATGTGGTTTATCATCGCCTGAAACAACAGGGGCTTGATGAATTGTGTTGTTACATTCACGATAGCCTGGGCGACAAAAAAGAGTTTATCAGGAACCTGAGAGAAACCTATGAGGACTTTACAAAAAATAA
>DASUVL010000374.1:0-3184 GCA_036379015.1 Niastella sp. | reverse complement strand
GAATCAAATACACCTGTTTTACCACAGGCGATTAATCCTTATCAGGTTCCGCAAGGATACTTTGAAGGATTAGCCGATAATATATTGCAACGAGTTAAAGGGGAAGAAGCAAATACACCTGTTTTACCAAAGGCTGACAATCCTTACCAGGTTCCGCAAGGATATTTTGAAGGTTTAGCCGATAACATATTGCAACGAGTTAAAGGAGAAGAATCAAATACACCTGTTTTACCACAGGCGATTAATCCTTATCAGGTTCCGCAAGGATACTTTGAAGGATTAGCCGATAATATATTGCAAAGGATTAAGGCAACAGCCACTGATAATGTATCTGATGAACTGGAAATAATATCGCCTTTACTGAGCCAGATTGATAAGAAGATGCCTTTCAGCACACCGGCCGGTTATTTTGATGAGCTAGGCGAAAATGCAATAGCCGGAGCACAGGCCATTGACTTTGTGAATGGTGCCCTTGAAAACCTGTCACCATTAATGAACGGCCTCAGAAGAATGTATGTATATGAAGTGCCTGCCGGTTATTTTGAGCAACTGCCTGGTGAAGTTTTGAAAGCAGTAAAAGCACAACAACCCGCCAAAGTAGTATCAATGAGCTTTACACGCCGGGTAATACGGTATGCAGCAGCAGCTGTAGTGGCAGGCTTAATAATTACCGCCGGTTGGTTGTATTTGGGTAATAAAACTGACTCAAACGGACTTCCTCCCAAGGATGTTGCCAAACTCGATAGCATCAGCGATGAAATGCTGGAAAAATATCTGGAGAACCAAACACCAACTCCTGCAGAAACATCTATAGCGGTTACTGCTTCCATTGAGGAAATAGATGCGAATGATATGAAAGATATGCTGGCCGATGTATCAGATGAAGATCTGCAACAATATATCGAAAAGTATAGTACTGAAAAAGCCATTCAAACGAACTAATTAAGTCATGAAAAAAATATTACTCATAATTGTGATTGCGCTGGGTGCATCCCTTGTTTCCGTTGCACAGGATGACAACGGAGAAAAAAACGGGGGACGGTTGGAGGCGTTGAAGATCGGGTATCTCACTAAAAAATTAAACCTCAGCACTGATGAGGCGCAGAAGTTCTGGCCAATATATAACCAGTATATGACAGAGATCAGGAAGACCAGGATCGATGCACGTCAGAACAAAGAAGGAGAAATTCCTACTGAAGAAAAGCTATTGAATATACGTAAGAAGTACAATGGTGAATTTAATAAAGCCCTGTCTTCTGAAAAAGTAAATACATTTTTTAAAGCTGAAAAAGAATTCGGAACCGTGCTGCAAAAGGAACTGATGGAACGTCGTCAGCAGCGCCTGGAAAACCGGAAACCTTTCAGGAATAATTGATTAAACTAGGTGTTTTTCATAGGTTAGCAATGGCCGGCTCTTTCCAGGGCAGGCCTTTTTTACAATATAGAATATTAAATATTGAATTACCAATTTTGAAATAAATACAACTTCAACATTCTACATTGAATATTCAATATTCAAAATTCCCATATGGGGTTCTTCACATCGTGATAGAATAAAAACTTCCATCGCTCTTCTTCACCTTTCTTCCACCACTGCTGGCGAAGCTCCATGCTTTTCTTTCCATCGTAATCGTATTTGGCTACAAAGCGGCTACGCATTTGCTGCAACTGCGGGGCATCGTCGCCACCAAAAAATACGGTTTCTCCGCCATCAACGATCCAGAATGCCTGGTGGTATTTACTGTGTGCACCGGTTATTTCGTGTTTGATGTATCCGTCAATTACGCCATCCCCATGGAGCCATTCTACCTGCGGTGCATCTTTTAAACAATCCAGTTCTTCGGGTATATATGAGGGGAACCCCTTTTCATATACATAATCCATTTCCTGTTTCTGGATGTAATAACGGGCTTGTGGAAAGCTGAGCGTTCTTGCTGAACCGGTACCAATGGCTACGCCACCGGCATGGTCTTTATGCAGGTGTGTCATCAATACTTTGGTTACTTCACCGGGATTGATGCCATTATCCATTAAGTTCTGATGTAATTGTAACCGGCCATTTTCACCTGTAAAACCCAAACCGGTATCCAGCAGCAAAACATCTTCTGATGTGATGACTACAAAGGGCTGAATTTCTACCAATAAACTACCCACAGGTCGTTGCTGCAGATCGTCTTTATCGGTATCAAAAGGAACAAACTGCTTTGTTTTATCTATCGTAAACGTGCCTTCACTCAGCGGAATAACTTTCATGATCTTTTTTGTTTGATTACCTGCAGTTTGCTTACCATTAGCAAATTATCACATTAGCGTAACACCATCTGCCGGTCAGCATCGAGGCGAACCAATATAAACAACATAGTAGAGAATGAGATCAGCGAGGTACCTCCATAACTTATAAATGGCAATGGAATACCGATCACCGGCGCCAAACCAATGGTCATACAAATATTGATAGCAATATGAAAGAAGAAAACAGAAGCTACTCCATATGCATAACACCGGCTGAACACACTTCGTTGCCGTTCGGCAATATTTACCATGCGCAACAATAAAAAGACGTAAATACCCAGCACAGCCAAACAACCTAAAAAGCCAAAGCCTTCACCAATGGTACAGAAAATGAAATCGGTACGTTGTTCCGGCACAAAGTCAAAACGGGTTTGTGTTCCTTTCAAAAACCCACGTCCTGCAAAGCCACCGCTACCAATGGCAATTTTACTTTGCCGTACGTTGTAGTCGGTATCTTCTTTTTTGATACTTACCGGCTCATCGCCTTCCACCGTATTTATATAGGCATATGGGTTTTCACGTCCTATAAGCGAGAAGATACGTTCAACCTGGTGCTTTTGTAACACCTTCGTAAATACAAAAGGTACGGCAAACCGCTGTACACCTACGCAGGTAGCCCATATTATGGCAACCATGATGATCAATTCACGGCGTTGCCGGGTAAATCGCCAACCAAAGTAAATGGCTACTGCTGCAATAGCCGTCAATACAATGGCCAATACGTTCTTATCAACCAGCAAAGTAGCCACCACCAGTACAGCCAGGGAGAAACCAATGATCAGGTAGCCGGCGGGTAACCCTTCGCGAAACATTACCAGGAAGAAAGCAAGAAACACCAATGCCAACCCCGTTTCTTGTTGCGCCACCGTGATCAGGGCAGGTAAAAAAATAA
>DASUVL010000373.1:0-2800 GCA_036379015.1 Niastella sp. | reverse complement strand
AGGACGTTACCGTGCCGGTGCCCAAAACCCCTATTGGCCGCCTGTCGGTAGTAAGTGGTAAAGAGATTGAAGATTATCTGGAAAAAATAAAGGAATATGAACAGGCACAAAATACGTTGCCCAATACCCTTGCCGCCCGGGCGTGGATGAAAAATGTGGTGCATGTAACCGGCTCTTCCGACACATACCTTGGTACCGTTTTGTGTAATTACATGGAGGTCTATCAACGGATCGTTGCAGATACCTTGTTTGGGGCCGATGTGCATACATTTTGTAAAATCTCTACCAATCCAATGGAAGGGGTTTCTCCTGAAAGATTGTCCCAGCTGTTTGCAGAAGGGATCAGTTTCCTTACTTATTTTGGTCACTCCTCAGCTACCACGCTGGAATTTAATATAGATGATCCTCAAAACTATAGTAACCAGGGAAAGTACCCGGTATTCTTGGTGAATGGTTGTAAGGCTGGTGATTTTTTTACCTATTACCAGCAGCGGTTAACGCAAAATGAAACACTGTCTGAAAAATTTACCCTGGCCAAACAACGAGGTACTATTGGTTTTGTGGCCAGCACCCACTATGGCATTGTGAATTATCTGAACCTGTTTTTAACAGGGTTGTATGAATCCATCGGCGGGCAGGACTATGATAAAACCCTGGGTGAAACGTTGAAAGACGCGATGCAGCAGATGATGAATGCTACAGGTACGCATGATTTTTATTCCCGGGGACATGCTGAACAAATAACCTTACATGGCGATCCTGCGCTGTTTATCAACGCCCAGTCAAAACCTGATTATGTGATCGAAGAGTCGCTGATAACGATCAACCCGGCTTTTATTTCCCTGGCAGAAGACAGTATTAAGTTAAAAATAAAAATGGTCAATCTGGGTAAGTCACCGGCCGATTCCATTACCCTTGAAATAAAACAGCTACACGGCAATGGCACTACCAGTATTATATACCGCCAGAAAATACCAGGTGTTCGCTTTGCCGATTCCATTGAGCTGAAAGTACCAATTATTAGTACCCGCGATAAAGGGCAGAACAGGATCATCGCTACCATCGATGCCGATAATGTGGTGAATGAGATCACCGAGATCAATAACACTGCCAGCAAGGATTTTTATATTTATGAAGAAGAGGCGCGACCTGCTTTCCCGTATAATTATGCGATCATTAATACCCCCATACAGAAATTATATGCTTCTACGGCCAACCCATTGAGCACCTTGCAGAACTATATCATGGAGATCGATACAACGGAAAGATTCAATTCTCCGTTGAAGGTCACAAGATCTACTTCTTCTATAGGCGGGGTTTTGGAGTTTAATTCTGACCTTACTTATGTAGACAGTACCGTATATTATTGGCGGGTGGCTCCTGTGCCTACCACCGCAGGCGGTCGATACCAATGGTCGATCAGTTCGTTCATATACAAACCCAATAGCGATGGGTATAACCAGTCTAAATATTTCCAACACGTGGGGTCAACAACAGAACGTATGATCCTGGATTCCGCCTCTCAATCGTGGAAGTTCGGTATTAACAGAAATAACATATTGGTTAAGAACTGTATATATGGGACGTTTGGTTGTACCACCGATCCCGAATTGGGAGTAGAAATTAATGGTGTAGTAAAAATATGGAGTGCCTGTTTGGGTCACTCTTTGGTATTTAATGTACTGGACAGCGTTACGCTGGAGCCATGGAAAAATGTGGATGCGAACGGGAATGCATTGTACCTGTATGGCAGCGCCAATTCGGTTTGTGGTACCGGCAACGTGGGACGGGAATATAATTTCGAATATTCTTACATGACCCCGGCAGGCCGTAAACTTGCCATGGATTTTATGGATCTCATTCCAAACGGCGCGTATGTTGTTGTGCGGAGTTTTGACTACGACGATCCGGGTTCGTTTGCTGCAACCTGGATGGCCGATACCGCTTTATACGGGGGGGCGCCTAACTCTTTATATCATAAGCTACTGGGCGCTGGTTTCGTAGGCATTGATTCCCTTAATAAAGCCAGGGCCTGGGGACTGATTTATCAAAAAGGCAGTAATTCAACCTTCATTCCTCAATGGCAATATACTGATCCAAAAGTTAAAATAACTGCCATTGTAAACACACCCGATACACTGGGTTATATTCGGTCGCCGAAGTTTGGTCCTGCGAGAAAATGGAAGACGATGGAATGGAATGGGTTCTCCATGGAAAATCCAACGCACGATAACCCCTCGGTGGATATTATCGGGATAGACAATAATAATGTGGAGACCAAATTGTATACCCTGGATAAGAACACGCGTAATTTTGATATTTCGGATGTAGTTGCAAAACAGCATCCTTACATCGTGCTAAAAATGCGCAATTCCGACCCGGTTGATTTAACACCGTACCAGTTAAAATACTGGCGTATTTACTACGACCCGGTTCCGGAAGGCGCTATAGCTCCTAACCTGTACATTGTTTCAAAGGATACCATGGAACTGGGTGAAAAAATGCACTTTGGTATAGGGTTTAAGAATATCAGTTATACCGACTTTGATAGCATGGTTATCAAGATCAGCATCATTGGTCAGAATAACGTAACGCACATAATACCTTCTTCGAAGTATAAACCGATCATCAGCGGCGATACCATAAAAATTGATATGGAGGTCAATGCCCTGGACTACCCGGGCAATAACGTGTTGAATGTAGATATCAATCCTGAGAATCATCAACCGGAACATTATCACTTCAACAACTTTGTGTTCAAGAACTTTTACGTTAGGCCCGATAATACCAGTCCGTTACT
>DASUVL010000372.1:0-7305 GCA_036379015.1 Niastella sp. | reverse complement strand
TAGCCGTGCCTGACTGATACACTTGCAGCGCCCTGCCGCTGGGAACGCCGATAATGGAGTAATAACCGCCAGACAATTGGGTGAGCGTCCATCGTTGATTGGTGCCGCCCGTTGCACCCCATTGCAGCACGTTGGCGTTATTGGCGGTTGAAGCGGAAGCCACATCCAGCACCATCCCGCTTTTACGGTTAACAATAAGGAAGGTGCCATTGGCCAGCGTTTGCAATGTTTCTGACGCAGGCACTCTGGCTGTTGCCAGGTGATCTTCCTTTTTGTCCGCGGCCACAGGGGTTGTGGCATCTTCTGTACTTTCTGAAATGACATCTTTTTTACAACCGGAAAAAATGAATGCAGCAATTAATAATAACGCCCATGCGTATTGTACAAGCAATCTACTTTTCATACAAGGTTTAATTTTAGTTAATGATTAAGTTGTATGAAATTACCATGACACCAATAGGTATACCGGGGGCGAACTCATTTAAAAGAGGGGGCAATTTAATATTTTGCCATGGTGAAGCAGGTTAAGAAAATGCTGATTGAAGTTATTAAAAAACCACCGCTCATCACAATAGTCAAATCACTACGAAATAATTCGTTAATCTTGCGGTATCAATGTCCCAACCAACCGAGCAGCTATGAAAAAATTGTTTCCGTTCATTATATTACAAGCCATTCTCTTCATTGTACCAGGGCATTTGTTTTCACAAACTCCTTTAAAGTTATCAGGAACAGTGTCAGACAGCAGTAAGCCGCTTGGTTTCGCAACAGTACGCCTCTTTAAAATAAATAATACGAAACCCCTGCAAACAGTTTTAACAAACGAGCAGGGACATTTTCAATTTACAAAACCGGATACCGGAAATTATAGCTTGTCCTTCACCCATACGGGCTATACCGAGAAAAAGGTCAATATTACAGTTACATCATCAACCGCGGATATGCAGCTCGATCCCGTTCAATTATCCAAAGCTACCGGTATGATGAAAGAAGTGGTGGTTACTTCCCAGCGGCCGCTGGTGGAACAATCGGATGAGAAAACGGTATTGAATGTAGAAGACGACCCGGCCAACAAAACAGAAACGGCCATCGACATCCTGCGTAAGACCCCTTTCATAACGGTGGATGGAGAAGATAATATAAAAGTGAACGGAAAATCAAACTTCAAGGTGCTGCTCAATGGTAGAGAAACATCCATGTTCGCCCGGAATATTAAAGAGGCGCTGCGGGGATTTCCCGGCGCACTCATTTCAAAAATAGAAGTGATAACAACACCTTCCGCCAAATACGACGGCGAAGGAATAGGCGGATTGATCAATATCATCACAAAGAAAAAGGTCAAAGGCTATAACGGCACCCTTTCTACTTTCAACAGGACCAGCGACAAGGTGAATAATTTCTCCATTAACGGAAACGCAAAGGTTGGCAAATTCGGGCTCAGCGTTTTTATGAACCAGGGATTTTCCGATCCCATATTACAGCATAACACCAATATAACTATCCCCAACTCGCAAACCATTTATGCCAAAAGAACGTTGGATGGCGCGCAATACAACAGCGAGACCTGGAGCTTTGGCAATGCAGAACTGAGTGTTGAAATGGATAGTCTCAACACCATCAGCTTATATACGAATATTGATAGCTGGTCGAACAAAACGGTGACCGATCAAACCATCACAACAGATTTTGTGGCCAATCCTTCAACAGTGAGCAATTATAGCCTCACAAGCAAAAGCAAGAATCCCGGGGTGAATGTGGGCAGTGATTATATAAAACATTTTAAAAACAATAAAGAAAAAGAATTCAGTCTGCGTTTTTTGGGCGAGTTCGGCAAACAGGATAACCAGCTTAACAGCTTTCAGGATAACCCCGGTATTGACCGCTACTTAATGAATAACAGTAATGCCATCAACAACCAGTACACCATTCAGGCCGATAACATTATCCCGCTAACCAAAACAACCAAGCTTGAAGGTGGATTGAAAGCTATTTTGCGCCGCGCCAGCTCCGACTTTCAAAGCCTTATTAAATATGGTGAAGGAGAAGATTATAAACCAAATGCTGCCAACACCGATCATTTTAAATATTCCCAGGATGTGCTCAGTGCTTACAGCATGTACAGTTTTAAATTAAAAAAATCCAGTTTCCGGTTGGGCGCCCGGGTTGAATACACCAGTGTAAATGGTGATTTCATTATATCAAAAACCCTGGTAAAAAGCAGCTACACTACCCTGCTGCCAAACATTCAATACACCAACAAATTGACCAAACTGACCACCCTGGTACTTTCCTATACAAAAAGATTACAACGGCCCTATATCTGGGACCTCAACCCTTTTGTAAACAACAATGACTCCCTGAATATCACTACCGGCAACCCTGACCTTGGCCCACAAACGTTGCACGCCGTTTCCACGCAACTGCGGTATGGCAATGGAAATACATTTGCCGGCATCAATATAGAAGGAAGTTACAGTGGCAATAAGATAATGCGGTATGCATCCTTTGATCAGCAAACAGGTATTACCAAAACAACCAGTTTGAACATAGGAAAAGAATATCAATGGAGCCTGGGCATGAACTTTAGCACGAAGATCACGCCGAAATGGAACCTGTACGTAAATGGTTCACTTCGTTACAACAGGGTTACGAACAACGCCGATGCATCGCAATCAAATAATGGTTTGGGCTGTAATTTTAACCTGAATACAAGCTATAAGTTCACCGATAAATTTACAGTAAGCAGTTATCTTGGATTATGGCAGGAACCCCGGTCTATTCAAACCACTTATCCATTCAATACCTGGCACAACGTGGCCTTCAATTATAAAATATTTAATGACAAGCTCCTTATTTCTGTCAGAGCGGTGAACTATTTCGAAAAATCGCGCGACTTCAGGAACGTAACCCAGGACAAGGATTTTTACAATACCAATTCCATCACACGACCCAGGCGGGCGGGCGTTTTGGCGCTGACCTGGAATTTTGGAAAGCTCACCGAGAACGTATCGAAAAAGAAAGGCGTGAGCAATGATGATATACTTGGCAAACCGGCATCATCCGGGGGAAATTAAGACCACCGGTCACGATCCTGGAATCCCCCCCGGTAAACCCCATTGAATGAATACCCCTTCTCCCCGGTTCGCTTGAGGAAAGTGGTTTTATTTGTCAAAAGAACCCTTACAAATCAATTTGAAATAATAAGTTCACCCGTTTACGCAATCGTTCCCGGCAATTTTTCTGCATTCAGCTCATCAGTTATTAGCCGATTATTTAATTTTTGCTTACAATTGTCTATAGATTAGCCAAAATTGTAATAAACGGTTGAGCGGTATGAATATACAGGTACTGGATGAAAAGCTTTTGCTTCTGCAAATTGCCGAGGGCAATGAAAAAGCTTTTGCCGTGCTTGTAGATCGAAAATGGAATAACATCTATTTGCAGGCGTTGACTTATTTAAAAAGCGCCCAGGCGGCCCAGGACCTTGTGCAGGACGTTTTCATAAAGATCTGGCAAAACAGAAAGAAATTGCCTGACATTGAAAGCTTCGACTCGTTCCTGTTCATTATTGCCCGCAACCAGATCATCAGCGTTTTGAGAAAAAAGACACTTTTGCCGCTTGGTCCCGATGACCTGGAGATTGAAGAAAAGAATTACCTCCCCGATAAGGCTTTGTCTCAAAAAAACCTGGCGGCGTTGATCGCCAGGGGCATTGACCTGTTACCACAACAACAAAAGAAAGCTTACCTGCTGAGCCGGGACCAGGGTCTTTCCCATGAAGAGATTGCTGCTACGATGCAGGTTTCAAAGGAAGCAGCCAAGAAACATATTTGCCGCGCGCTCAATTTCCTCAGAACCTACCTCAAAACCAATTCCGACATAACTACCCTGTTTTTAATCCTTTATATCCAAATTGGATGGCAGATTTAAAAAAGAATTAATTGGTTGTCCCCTTTTTCTTCCGGCATGCGTCTTCAATAGCAGGGATGATCATGCTGCTTTTTGAATTAGAATAAAATATGTATGCAGACTAATCAATTTCAGGAATTATTGGATAAGTACCTAACCGGCAGTTTGACAGAACAGGAGTGGAAGATCTTCAGTGAGCTATTGAATGTCCCTGAGCATAAAGACCGGCTGGCTGCTATTATTGATACAGAGCTGGCGGAGCATGCCTTTGAAGGCGAGCCGGACAACAATATGCTGGCGGCTATCCAGGAGAATTTATATAACAACATGCAGGCAGGTAAAGAAAGATCAGCCAGCATCATTCGCTATATGAAAAGGCTGGCCGCTGCTGCCGTTTTTATTATGATGTTGTCTGGTGTGGCCTGGTGGCTCGTTTCAAAGAAACCAGTGCAACCCGAACTAGCAAAGGAAAACAAGGTTAAAAAGGAAACACCGCTTGTGCCAGGTGGCAACAGGGCTATATTAAAATTAAGTGATGGAACAGAGATCATTCTGGATAGCGCCGGAGATGGCACATTGGTGCAGCAAGGCCAGGCAAAAGTGATAAAGCTGAAGGATGGACAGTTGTCGTATCAATCATCAGCTAATACGTCTGCAGAACCGGTGTACAATACCATTTCTACACCCCGGGGCGGTCAATACCAACTGATTTTGGCCGACGGCTCCAAAGTATGGTTGAACGCCTCATCCAGTTTACGGTATCCCGCTTCTTTTTCGGGGAAAGAAAGAAAAGTTGAGCTAACCGGTGAAGGATATTTTGAAGTGGCGAAAAACACGACAATGCCCTTTCATGTTCAGGTTAATAATATAGATGTAGAAGTGCTGGGTACGCATTTCAATATAAATAGTTATACCGACGAACCGGCCATTCGCACTACGCTGCTGGAAGGAAGTGTGAAAGTCGTGAATCGGCAATCGGCAGACGGTCCCGCTCAGAAGCGGGATGAAATGGCAAAGAATAATGTGTTTGCAGCCGTCCTAAAGCCTGGCGAACAGGCCATAGCGGCCGCTCATTCACCATTGACCATTGACCATTCACCTGACATTGATGAAGTAATGGCCTGGAAAAATGGCTTGTTCCAATTCAAAGCGGCAGACATAAAAGCCATTTTACGGCAGGCCGAAAGATGGTATGATGTTCAATTTGAGTACAAAGAAAATATTCCGGAGCGGTTTTCCGGACAAATATCAAGAAGCGCCAATGCAGATCAATTATTAAAGATCCTGGAGCTGACCGGCAAGGTGAAGTTTGAATACCAGGGTAAAACCATATTAGTTACACATTAAAAAAGGATTTACTTTTTAGAAATAAAAAACCGGAAGTGTCGCAACCACTTCCGGCGAACGTTGAGTTAAATAAAATAGTAACAGTACAATTTTTCAACCCAAAGAGGACCAAAATTATGCTAATGATTGCTTTTGGCAAAGCATCGCTTAAGCGGTGCTTTCCAGCCGCTGTGTTGTACCCCGGCGGTGCTAAACTTATGAGAGTAATGAAACTAACAATTGCTTTGCTTACGATTGCCTGCCTTCAGGTAAGTGCGAAAGGCCTCGCACAGGGAATTAATTTAAATGAAAAGAACGTTCCGGTTGAAAAGGTATTCAAAGAAATTACGAAACAAACCGGTTATGTTTTCTTTTATGTCGATGGCCTGCTTGATAATGTAAAAAAGGTCACCGTTGTTGCCAGCAACTCCACACTCGACCACACACTTTCCCTTTGTTTTTCGCAGATCCCCTTTTCCTGGTCTATCGTTGATAAGACGATTGTGGTAACAGAAAAACCGCCAGTCAAAACACCCCGGCTCGATGAAAAGCAGCTAGACGAGGCCCCGGTGCCAATAACCGGAAAAATATTGACCAGCAATAATGAACCGCTGTTCGGCGCCAGCATTGTTGAAAAGGGCACCGAAAACAAAACGTTAAGTAATGCAGACGGCAGTTTTAGTATCACCGTTTCCAAACCGAATGCCACGCTGTTAATTTCCCATGTGGGCTACCAGTCAAGGCAAATTACCCTCACCGACAACACAATTATCAGTGTTGTGCTGCAACAGGCAGATAAAAACATGGATGAAATAGTCGTTATCGGCTACCAGAGTATCCGCAGAAAAGACCTTACCGGCACCGTTTCTTCTGTTAGCGGCGCGCAATTAGAGAAAGTTCCTGTAGCCAGCGCAGCAGAAGCCCTTACAGGCCGCATGCCTGGTGTACAGGTAACTACGGTTGACGGCCAACCTGGTGCTGAGATCGTGATCCGCGTACGGGGTGGCGGTTCTATCACCGGCAGCAATGATCCTTTGTTCATTGTTGACGGTTTCAGGGTAAATGGTATTAATGATATTGCTCCTTCTGATATAGCCAGTATCGATGTGCTGAAGGATGCCGCTACCGCCGCTATTTATGGTGCAGCCGGCGCCAATGGCGTTGTAATTGTCACCACCAAAAGCGCCAAAGGCGGCAAAACCACCATTACCTACAATGGCTTTGCACAGGCAAGGCAGTTGCCCCGCAAACTCGATGTACTGTCGCCTTATGAATTTGTACTGGCGCAATACGAATTTGCCCGGATAACCAACCAAACCGCCGTTGACAATTTCAGCAAATACTTTGGTGTGTATGAAGACCTGGAGCTGTACAAAAACATAAAAGGCACTGACTGGCAGAATGAATTATATGGCAGTCCGGCCTGGTCGCAACAACACAACATAAGCCTTACGGGAGGTAATGATAAAACGAAGTTTGCCCTGAACTTCACGAATAATAAAGAAGCCGGATTGATTCCCAGCAATAGCTACACACGGAATTATGTCAATTTTAAATTGAATCATGAAGTTTCCAAATCAATAAAGGTAGATGCGAATGTGCGTTATACGCATCCCATTACTAATGGCGCAGGTTCGGCTGGCAGCGCCAACTTTCGTATAGGCGATGGTATTACCACGCGGCCGGTAAATGGTATTGCCGATATGATCATTATTGATCCGGGTAGCAGCGATGATTATGAACAGTTCCTGCGAAACATGATCAATCCGATACAATTAACCCAACAGGATTACCGCAAACGTACAAGCCGGGTGTTTAACCTGAATGCAGGTGCCTCCTGGACCATTATCCCCAGCCTTACCTACCGCACAGAATACAGCCTTGGTTTGTCTTTTGCCGAAAACCGCCGCTATTACGGGCCATTGACCAGTGTATCAAGAAATGAAGGGGGCAATTTGCCCATGGGAGAAATTACCCAAACCCGCTTACAGGATTACCGCTTTACGAATACCCTTAACTATCGTTTTCGGAAAGGATTGGAACACGATCTGAATTTTTTGATTGGCCAGG
>DASUVL010000371.1:0-6111 GCA_036379015.1 Niastella sp. | reverse complement strand
CCAAACTTTTTCAGCAATCAATGGCTTTCGATCCCGGTGATGTATACAACCGTACCGATCATAATGCCAGCATAAGCCGGTTGATCAGTATGAATATTTTCAAATTTGTAAAGAACCGGTTTGAAGTAGTACCCAACACCGATTCAGGTAAGTTGAATGCGTTTTATTATCTTACCCGGTTGCCTAAGAAATCGCTACGGGTGGAATTGAATGGGAATACAAAATCAAACAATCTTACCGGTTCAAATATTACCATAGGGTGGCGGAATCGCAATGCGTTACGGGGCGGTGAACAGTTAGTTGTTAAAGCATCGGCCGGTTTTGAAATACAATACAGTGGTCAGTTCAGGGGGTATAATACGTTCCGGTTTGGACTGGAGCCTTCTTTTTCGTTCCCCCGATTCCTGGTGCCGTTCTTTAATTTCAATACAAAAGGTGGTTTCCTTCCCCGTACCACCATAACGCTGGGATATGATATATTACAACGACAAAAATTGTACACCATGAATTCTTTCAGAACCAGCTTTGGTTATAACTGGAAAGAATCCCTGGAAAAAGAGCATGAACTGAACCCGATCACTATAAATTATATTCAACCAGCGAATGTTACACCGGAGTACAACGACAGCGCAAAGAATAATGTTACGCTGCTGAAAGCCATTGAAAAGCAATTTATACTGGGATCAGAATACAACTATACATATACGAATGTGCTTAACTACAAACCTGTGAACGGGTTTTATTTTAGTGCTGGTATTGACTTGTCGGGTAATATAGCCGGTCTGGTAACAGGCGCCAATATCAGTAAGATGGATACGGCAAAGATCTTTGGCGCGCAATTCTCTCAATACACGAGGCTACAATCGGATCTCAGGTTTTACCGGAAAACTGGTGAAAAAAGCGTTTGGGCCAACCGTATTATGGTGGGTATAGGCATACCGTATGGCAATTCAAGCCAATTGCCTTATATAAAACAATTTTTCTCAGGAGGTAATAATAGTATAAGAGCATTCAGAAGCCGTTCGGTAGGGCCAGGTACATATGAGGCGCCGCAAAATGTAGGTTTGCTGTCTGAGCAACCAGGTGATCTAAAACTGGAACTGAATACAGAATTACGTTTCCCGATTGCAGGCATTGTACAGGGCGCTGTATTTGTTGATGCCGGTAATGTGTGGTTGTTTAATGCAGATACTACCAAGCCAGGTTCTTTATTTACCAGTAAATTTTTAAGTGAGCTGGCGGCCGGAACAGGTGTAGGTATTCGCTTTGACCTGACCTTTCTGGTATTGCGCTTCGACCTGGCCTTCCCCATACGCAAGCCCTGGCTTCTCCCGGGAGAACGTTGGGTATTGGGCCAGTTTGATATTGGCAACACGCAATGGAGAAAAGATAACCTGGTATTTAACCTGGCAATAGGGTATCCGTTCTAAGGGAATATTAAATAATGAATAATGAATATCCAATGTAGAAGTACAGATACTTATACCTTACTTCAAAATTCAATATTCTGCGGTTTAATATTCGATATTATTTAAGTTTCCCCTCAATGCCCACTGTCTTTTGTGCGCCTTCAAAAATTGATTTCCAGATAAGATTGAACATAGACCTGTAAATATCTCTTTCATGATTAACGGTAACGATCCTTACCGGTTTGTTTTTATCAGGGTTGGCATTGAGTATGGTTATATTGGCCAGTAAAGAGATCATTTTTTTGGATTTGTATTCTTTACTTATTTCCTCCTGTTTTAGCAATTTAACATTCAGGTCATTATATAACAACCGAATGATTCCCTTAGCATTGTAATCGTTGCAGATTAAATTAAGATCAAGGCTATTGATAGTGCCTGAATTAATTTCTACCAGCGCCATCGGCTTACTCAATTGGTTGAAGATGGTTGCATCAGTTGATTTCATGCGGGCGTTCACCGTATACTTTCCATTTTTATTGCTCAGGTAAAATTGCAGGGTAGCTGATAGTGGTATTTTATTAAGAAAACGGCTGTTGAAGTGTACGGTGAAGCGGTCATTCTCCCGGATTTTATCGGGACGGTTGGTTACGTTAAGCAGGCTTGCGTTTATATCGTTAAACACAACAACACCACTGCTGCCGGTTTGCGGATTTTTTTCTTTATATTCTATATATCCGCCCTGTACTATAATTTTTTTCAATGCAATATCTATAGGTATTTTCAATAATTCCTGATGCGGGTTATGCCCTATCTTACTCTCTTTTTTCTGTGGATATGCTTTATCTCTGAATATTTTAAACTGCGCATTTTTGATAGTTAATTCATCAGCGATCAGGTTCCCATTCAGTATCTCCTGTACATTAACCTGTTTGAACAGGAGGTTGTACAGATCAAAATCAAGCCGGTCGGTTTGCCATTTTACGGCCCGCATATGGGCGGCTTCATCCAGCGTTGGGGTAACATGTAATTTTTTTACGGCAAATGATCTGTCGCGGGATCGTAATTGTATTTCATTAAATTGATAGTGATACAATTGGTTACTGCGACGTATTAGTATTTTATTTACATCTAGGGTTGCATTTTCTGCAAACAGCACCCTTGATGTATCGGTACTGGTGCTGTCGCTGATATTGATATGATGAAGTTGTGCATGTATTTTTGAGCCGCTGAAAATGGTATCGCCATTTGACCATTGACAAATATGGTAATCGGCGTCTGTGATTATAATAGTATCTACGCTTATCTTTTCAAGTCCACGTAATAATACCTTGTATATTTTATCGGCGGCAGAAGTAGTGTCATTTTCTTTGGTTGACTGCCGGTTCGTGAACATGGTAACCACAGGACTGGTTAATTTGATCATAGATGCTACTACTTCTTTATCTAAAACAGCTGCATCAGTTTGTACTCCCGAAATAATTATTTCCGGAACTGTAACCTGTAGTAAGTTTTTGGGAAGTGTGCTATCGTTTGACTTTTTGTATGTAGAGTCGGGTGTAAGCCGTAGATTTTTGATAACTATTTCTCCATCTACTTCATCAATGTCGATGGTGTCATAAGTAATACGGTATAAACTATCTGATTCAAGAAAAACCAGGTGAGGAACTTTATTTCTTAAAAACTCATTACGCCATTTTTTGTAATAAACCACGCCGGCAGCAACCAACAGGATAAGGAATAAAAAAAATATCAACTTTTTCATTGTATATATCGTTTAGGGGTTGTAGCAACGAGTTTAAAGTATTCATATTAAAAATCGTTTAATTAATGCCGGTATAATGTTCACACAATTACAATCGATTTAAAACAAATCTTTTTATTCTTCTACCTGCATGGGATGTTTTATTGAATACAACTCCCAGCCAGTCCATTACATACCCTGCTCCGCATAATAAACAGATGTTTATCATGGCCACGAAAATTGTTTTTATACATCTAATAAACTTACTCATGTTTATAGTGAATTAGGTGTAGAGTATGATAAAAATTATTGTGCCTACCAGAATGAGGATGAAAAAAACTAACCATTTTGTGGCAGCTACTGAGGATATATTTCCCCGGTGAAACTGCTGTAATGCAGTACAAAGGTCCATTTACGCTGTAGGCACAGAAATTTAACAGGTATTGGAAATTGTTCTCTAAATTATTCTCTTATGAAAAGGATTATGAGTGTTGCGGTATTGTCGGCCGCTTTGTTAACAACAGGAACAAGTTTGTTCGCGCAAGAGCAACAGACTTCAGCGGAAAATTCGTTATCGCCTAAATTCGGTATTAAAGGTGGTGTGAATCTCACGAACATGTATGTGAAAGATGTATCGGATGAGAATATGAAAGTTGGTTTTAATGCCGGCTTCTTTGCCAAGTTGCCAATTACCCAGGGATTTTCCATACAGCCTGAATTATTGTATACAAGCAAAGGCGCCAAGGAAACGTATAACAATTTTATTGAGGGTGAAGGCGAATACAGGTTCAATTTGAATTATATCGAATTACCAGTATTGGCTGTAATTAATTTGGCTAAGAATTTTAATTTGCATGTAGGTCCGTATGTTTCTTATCTCGCGGGTGCGAATATTAAAGACTTGAAAGATGATGGAACGATTGATGAGATCACAGAACTGAAAGCAGAAAACTTCAATCGTTTTGACTACGGTTTAGTAGGTGGCTTAGGTATAGATATTTCTAACTTTACCCTGGGTGCACGTTACAACTATGGATTAAGAGAAATCGGTAAATCCGGTAGCCTGTCTGGCGAATTAACAAAAGATTCAAAGAACAGCGCTATCTCATTATACATAGGAATAGGATTTTGAGCGATACGGGTTTGAGGATTCAAAAAAAGTTGCCCCGCTACGGTGGGGCAACTTTTTTTATGCGTCTTAATATATAAAAGATTTTTCACGCCTTATTTTCCTGGCTCAATTCCACACTCTCTTCCTGGTTCCTGGGAAATGTGATGATAAAGGACGTTCCTACATTCAATGCTGACTTCACATCAATGGTTCCCTTGTTAGATTGTATGATATTCAATGTGCTGGCAAGCCCCAGGCCCATGCCGTTGCGTTTAGAAGTAAAATAGGGTTCAAATAAACGTGAAATATTTTCTTCAGTAATTCCACAGCCATTATCGCTGATAATAATGCTATACTCAGGATCGGCATTTATGACCACAGAAATTCTTCCTTGTTTATGATGTATGGCTTCCGTGGCATTGATGAGAATATTGGAGAACGCGAGTTTTAATTTTTCTTTATCAACTGTTACGATCACTGGTATATCGGGATATTTTATTTCCAGTTTTATCCGTTGCAATGTTAACCGGTCAATGGCATCAAGAATACTTTCATCCATCACGCTCTGCAGCACATGGGGTTCCATTTTCATTTCGGCAGGCCGTGATGAGTTCAATAGTTCAGTGATGAGGGCGCCGATCCGGTTGCTGTTTCGCTGAATGATTTCGAGATAGGTAGAGCCATTCTCATCTGGGCCTGCTTCTTCACGCAGGTGCTCTACTGACAGATTTATATTGTTCAATGGATTACGAACCTCGTGGGCCAGTGTACGTATAAGCCGTCCGGTAGCAGCCAGCTTTTCAATTTGCAAGGTGGCTTTCTCGGCCTTCTTCAGGTTGGTAATATCATGTACAATGCCCTGCATGTAATCCTGATTATTATTATCTTTTTCCAGGGAGGCAGAAATAACGCAAATACGGTGTTCGCCCTGTTTGGTGCGAATTTCGGCTTCGAGGTCGTTCACTTCCTGCCGTTCGGTAAATAAATACCTGAATCTTTCCTCTTCCCTTTTCTGGATAAAAAGATCGTATACGCTTATTTGCTTCAGTTCTTCCTTGGTATAACCCAGCAGGTCGGTAGTGGCGCTGTTAACGTCTTTAAGCCTGCCTTGCCGGTCGGCTGTAAACACCATATCCTTCGACCGCTCGAACATATTACGATATTTGCGTTCATTGGCCCGCAGGGCCTTTACAGACGCAGATCGTTCGAGGGCGTAGCGGATAGAACGTTCGAGTTTCTCTTCGTTTAATTCGCCTTTTACGAGGTAATCCATGGCGCCTACCCGCATGGCTTCCATATCTACCGTATGGTTCCCTTTACCGGTCAACAGGATCACGGGTTCTTCACAACCGGCGGCTATGGCTTCTTTCAGCAGATCCAGGCCGGTTTTGGCGCCCAGGCGGTAATCGATAAAATAAATATCAAATGAACGGTTTTTCATCTCGGCCAGTGCATCTTTATAAGTATAGCACCAGTTTATTGTAAAACCGGAAGATGGAATGGTGCGTATCAGGTCGCTGGTAATTAAATAATCGTCCTCGTCATCATCTACAATGAGAATGCGGGCTTGTAGGTTGGAAGCTATCATCAGGTAATTTATTGATGTTCCGGCAATATTATAGTAAAGGTAGCGCCATTATCCGATTCGCCGGTTGCGTAAATAAGGCCCTTATGTTGATCAACTATTTTTTTACAAATGGCCAATCCGATGCCTGAGCCGGGGTATTCGGTTTTTCCATGTAGCCGTTGGAAGATCTGGAAGATCCGCTCGTTGAATTCAGGCTCAAATCCAATTCCGTTATCGGTAAAATCGATCTTAAACCAGGTGTTGCCGGTATCGAGGTGGTGTT
>DASUVL010000370.1:0-9198 GCA_036379015.1 Niastella sp. | reverse complement strand
GATCAAAAACAGTCTAATGAATCAATTAGGTCAAATCAGACAATCCTACAGGGATCATATTGGTCAAATGAGTCAATTCGCTCGGGTGGTCAGATCAGTAAAAAGGGTCAAATCAGTCAATGATTCCTTTTTCTCAGTTCCTCATGTGACTCACTTGACCTTCTTATTTTGACTTAAAAGCCCGGAAAAACCGGGCTTTATATGCATTGATTTATTTTACTTTTTGCCAGCGGGTGCTTTAGCAGCAGGCGCTTTGGCGGCAGCAGCAGCAGGTGCTTTCGCAGCAGCAGCGGCAGGTGCTTTAGCTCCGGCGGCAGGCGCAGCAGCTTCTTCCTGTTTCAACTGACGTGTCATTACTACTGAAGCAATTGGAATACGTGGAGAGTTCAGGATCTCATAATTTGCTTCCTTTACATCTTCTACACGAATATTACCATTCAGTTCCAGGTTGGTGATATCAACCTCGATGTTTTCTTTCAGGTATTTGGGTAATGTCTTAATTTTTAATGCCTTCATTTTTGTAATAAGACGACCACCCTCTTTTACCCCAATTGATACACCGGCAAATTTAATAGGAATAGTAGCTATTATTGCTTTGTCCTGAACCAGTTCCAGAAAATCAAGGTGCGACAGTGCATCACTTACCTTATCAAACTGAATCTCCTTTAAAATACATTGGTAGGTTTTACCTTCTACTGTAATGTCAGCAAACTGGAATTCAGACGTATATACGATGGATTTGAAAGCCAGCACAGGAGCTGCAAAATTGATTTCCTGTGTTCCACCATAAATTACACCAGGCACCAGTCCCTGAGAGCGAAGTTGGCGGGCGGCTTTTTTCCCGGTTCCGGTCCTCAGTTGTCCTTCGATTGTAATTGTTTTCATTGTTTATTATAGTTTAATAATTACCTAAATTTCAAACCCTACTGCTTCATCCTTAGCACATCAGCACATTACTAGCTATTCCTTCTTTGGCTATGGATAAATAGACCCGTGATACTTTTATTCTCATAGGCATTGCGAATGGCTACTGCAAACAATTCGGCAACGCTCAGGATCTTCACTTTCGATATTTTCTGCTTCATGGGAATGGTATCACAAACCACCAGTTCTTCCAACACACTGTTCTCGATATTTGAATACGCATTGCCGCTTAAAACCGGGTGTGTACACAAGGCACGAACGCTACGAGCTCCTTTTTCTTTCAAC
This sequence comes from Niastella sp., assembly GCA_036379015.1. Taxonomy (GTDB): domain Bacteria; phylum Bacteroidota; class Bacteroidia; order Chitinophagales; family Chitinophagaceae; genus Niastella. The sequence goes on along the minus strand of DASUVL010000370.1, from coordinate 7,989 downwards.
AATCCGGCGGCTTTTGCCAGTGTTCCTCCCGTGTCGCAAATGTCATCTATCAACACTATATCCTTGTCGGTAACGTCACCAATGACCACCATACTGGCTATTTCATTGGCCCGTTTACGATGTTTATCGCAAATCACCATTTCAGCATTAAAATAGGATGCAATTTCACGTATCCGGTTTGCACTTCCCACATCGGGGGCCGCAAAGGTAAGGTTTTCCAACTGAAGTTGCTGGATGTAAGGAATAAAAATGGCAGAGCTGTCGAGGTGGTCAACAGGTATATCAAAATAACCCTGGATCTGCGGAGCGTGCAGGTCCATCGTAATCACGCGATCGGCGCCGGCAGCCACTAACATATTGGCAACCAGCTTAGAACCAATGGCTACGCGAGGCTTGTCTTTTCTATCCTGCCGCGCGTAGCCATAATATGGTATTACTGCTACCACCTTATAGGCCGAAGCCCGCCGGGCGGCATCGATCATTAATAATAATTCAAGCAAATTCTCGGCTGGGGAAAAAGTGCTTTGCACCAGAAAAACCATATCGCCCCGGATACTTTCCTGAAAAACAGGCTGTATTTCTCCGTCGCTAAAGCGGGAAATGGTTATTTTTCCAAGGGTGGCTCCGAATTTTTGAGCAATTTTCTCGGCAAGGTATTGTGAACCTGTACCTGAAAAGATCTTTATTGACATTTGCATACCGCAATAAAATGTGCGGCGAAGATAACGCGAAGCTTGGTATTTGCCCGATAACCTATGTACAAAAAATTTATTTCTCTTCGTGCAGAAATTAGTATCTCAATGGTTACTGATTAATCGGTGCATCCCCAAAAACGTGTTATTTGGTTACAGTCAACAGCATTCGTGATCCACCAGGCGCCATGGCAGCCGTTTTATGGCTCGTTTCCCCGTCTTTTGCTATCGACTTTTTGGGATAGAACGCATAAAAAATAGCAGAACAAATAAAAATTGAGAAGAAAAGGGCAACAAAATACATTCCTATACAGAATAGGAAGGGCTGATAACCTCCAATTGCGGCTAATGTAGTTTTTCGATTCATGGGGATTAGATTAAATAGATTTTAAATAGATCTGGATTTCTACTGAATTAACGCACAAACTAGTACTTAAAGTACATTTTGTGGTTATAGTATTTGTCCGAAAAGTACTAGAAATATTTGAACTATGCAAGAGTTAAAAATTTCAATAAAAAAGTGGGCTAAGGACGACCGGCCCCGGGAAAAGCTACTTGGGAAAAATCCATCTACTTTAAGCGACTCGGAACTACTGGCAATCCTTATCGGGAACGGTAATCGGGAAAAGAATGCCGTTGAACTGGCAAAAGACGTCCTTCGGCTGGGGAAGAACAACCTAAATGAACTAGGTAAAGTTACCATACAGGAAATGATGCGGCTAAAAGGGATAGGCAAAGTTAAAGCCATTACCATCGTCGCGGCCCTTGAACTGGGTCGCCGCCGGCAGGCTGCCCTTTCCCTGGATAAACCCATTGTCAAAAGCAGCCGGGATATCGCCAATTACCTGCAGGCCCTGTTCCGCGACCTGCCTCACGAGGTGTTTGCTGTGGCCTATTTGAACCAGGCCAACCGCATTAATCATTTAGAAATAATAAGCAAAGGAGGTATTACCGGAACGGTTGCCGATCCCCGGGTCATTTTAAAAAAAGCCATACTGGAAGATGCGGTCAACCTGATTATCTGCCATAACCATCCTTCGGGAAATTTACAACCCAGCCGGGCCGATCAGGATTTGACGAAAAAACTAAAGGAAGCGGCAAAAATGTTCGATATCTCCCTGTTTGACCATATTATAGTAAGCGAAAACGGCTATTTCAGCTTTGCAGATGCCGGAATACTATAAGTTTATGGTTTCCAATTACGCCTGCGCGGTTGGACCGCCAAAATTCATGGGAATTTGCACATCCTCCAGGTCCTGGATCTTGCCATTGGCGGCTTCAAAACGCTGGATATTTTCGGTTAAAGCCTTCATAAAGCGTTTGGCATGTTGTGGCGTTAATATAATACGGGATTTTACTTTGCTTTTGGGGGTACCGGGCATTACGTTCACAAAATCTATTACAAACTCGGCATGGGAATGCGTAATGATGGCAAGATTGGCATACTCTCCTTCCGCTACTTCTTCAGAAATTTCAATATTAAGTTGATTTGGCTGTTGATTTTGTTCTTCCATCATTAAAAGTTTAAAGCCCAAATGTAAGAAACCAGGCGAAATGGATGGTACTGAATTTTATTTTTCCTGCAGGCGGCTATAAAAACAAAACCGTCCCAACGTTGTCGGGACGGTTCGTATGTTAAATAAGAAATATATTATAATTTATCCCAGAACAATTTGAATTCTACTTTATCACCACCCATTTTGGCGGCAGCGCTGGTATAATTGTCACCATTTAACTGCTGCTCGTTACCTGGGTAAGGGAAACGGTTGGGGAAGCCTGAAATGGCGCCTACCACCGGTGTCAGTTTCGGATAGTCGAGCCTTCTTATTTCGGTCCAACCTTCGAACGGACGGCTATATAAAGCGATCCATTTCTGGAATCCGATCTTTTGTCTCCAGCCACCAGCAGCAGGCGCGGTAGCATAAGCCACACCTGGCTGTGCCAGGTATGTAGCGGCATCTGCAGTTGATCCACCCCAATATCTAATGGAAGCGGTTATCGCATTATTATAATGTTCTTCGGCAGTACCGGCTACAGTATAACCACGTTCTATGGCTTCAGCCCGTAAAAATTCTAATTCTGAATAATCCAGGAAGAGGTAAGAAGCATCGGCAGCATAGACACTTTCACCAGGACGGCTGAAATCCTCAAAAGTATTCGACGCTCCCACAATGCCCCCGGCATATTTACCGGCGTCGTTGGTAGTAAAAAATACTGATTTGCGGGGATCGTTCAATGAAATTAACGGATCCATCAAATCTTTTGCAGCAACATAATCTGAACGGCCACCAACATAAATGTCTGTATACAAAGGATTTTGGTTAGGACTGTTCTTTTGATATTTGAATACTGCGCTCTGGTTAAATGCATCAAAAGCTTTTGCATCAGCTGCTTCCACCAACGCTTTCGCTGTTGCATTATCTACATCGGCCAGCATCATACCCATTTTAAATTGCAGAGTATAGGCAAATTTTATCCATGCTTCAACGGAACCACCATAAAGGATATCATCTGCACTTGCAAATGCAGTGGAAGTGGTTTTTAATTTGGGGATGGCGTCTGCCAGTCTTTTTAACAGGTCAGTATAAACGGTTTTGGCATCATCATATGCAGGGAACACGTTTTCACCATCCAAAGCCGCTTTGTAAGGAATATCGCCAAACGTATTTAACAGTACACTGTAAGCATATACCTGCGTGATATCAATAATAGCCAGCTGGTTTTGTTTTATGCCTGGGTCTAAAAAGGCATCGGCATTAATGAGCCTTGCGCCTTCTGCCAGGTCTTTTATCACATCGCGATAGAATCTCGTCCACCAGGCTTGTGGAATAGCACGGGTGGTAAAATTATACTGCGCTTCATCCTGGTATGTCGCCATAGCCCAGTGATTTATAGTAAACCGGAATACATTTACGTTTACGCTGGCATTGACCAAGCCATCGGCCATGTTCCTGGTTGCATTTGAGAACAGCATCGATCCGGGAACAATGGTGGGCTTTTTTGTGTCATTATTAAAACGGGAGATATCTTTTGTACATGCCGCCAATAACAATACCGGCAATGCTAAATATAGGATCTTTCTCATGATTTGTTTCAGTTTTAGAATTTCAGTCTAACATTCATACCAATAGAACGGGTTGTTGGATAAGCACCGCTTTGCATACCGATTAAGTTACCTGCTGATACAGTTTCTTCGGGATCAGCGTAAGGTAAGTTTTTATGGATGATCCATAAGTTGCGGCCAAATACAGAAATATCAATTCCTTTGATGGCTTTAACTTTTCCAAAAATGCTCGATGGCAATGAATATGAAATATTAGCCTCTCTTAACTTAACGTAGCTGGCATCGTAGGTATATGCTACCTGAGGCTCCTGCGGAGAGTTAGCATCTACAACTACCCGTTTGGTGTTTACTTTCCCATCTTCTGTTACCCCCTGGAATACTACACCACCACCATCGGCCAAACTGTTACGAACGGGGTTACCCAGGTCGTTTAAACCAGCCGATTCTTTATAGATACCGGTGCCCTGTGCATAGAACTGGTCGAGCGACCAGATGCTACCACCTTTTTTCACATCAATCAAGAAGCCCAGTGACAGGTTTTTATATTTAAAGGTATTGTACACACCACCGATCCAGTCGGGGTTAACATCACCGAAAATATTGGTAGTAGTGGTAGTAGTCACATAATATCCGTTAGTATCAATCAGCCTTTTGCCATCTAACAGTTCATAGGTTTTACCCTGAATAGTTCCGTAAGGCTGACCTACTGAAGCATTAATGCTTACCCCACTCTGGAAGGAACCCAACTGCAGGTTCTTAGCACCACCATTCAATGAAAGCACTTTATTACGATTGCGCGTAAAGTTTATATTAACAGTCCAGGAGAAGTCTTTTGTGCGAACTGGTGTGCCATACAATGACAGTTCAACTCCTTTGTTCTCTATTTCACCGGCATTTATCCACTTCTTGGTATAACCAGAGGCTGCGGATACTTCAGCATTAATGATCTGATCGACCGAATTCGTTTGATAGTAAGTAACATCAAAGCCTAAACGATTTTGAAAAAATGCCATTTCCAAACCTAGTTCACGGCTCTTGGTGCGTTCAGGTTTAATATCCTTATTGTTTTTGGTATCGGTTACAGAGAATAAGATGGCAGAGCCAAACGGAGTTGGCTGATCGTATACATCTTTTATAATACCATATGGAGCCAAGTTACCTACAGTCGCATAGTTTACCCGAATTTTACCGCTCGACAACCAGGGTACAGAAGTAAGGTGGTGTGAAAACAGCCAGCTGCCTGATACTGCATAATAGTTATAGGCATTACTATTAACCGGCAAAGTAGAAGCCCGGTCTCTGCGGAAAGTAGCGTCCAGTGATAAATAATCCTGGTAGCTCAGTGTTAAACCGCCAAAATAGCCATCCACCGCAACAGGTTGATAGGTTTCAACCGGCGCTACCGTTCCTTTTGAATTTGAAATGGCATATAAACCGGGAACGATCATCCCACCAGAAGTAGTAGCCAGGCTTGAGTTCGAATTGGTTCTCCGCATATTTGTACCCAACAGGGCCTTGAAATTAAGGTCCTTGGTAAGGTCCTTATCAACATTGGCCATCAGGTCGTAATTCAACTCGTTGAAAGTACGGTCGAAACGGCTGTAGGATGATGCACCCTGGCTACCCACCGCAACACGCTCTTCCTGTAATTCGGTATAATTATCAACCGAAATACGCCCCAGGAAACTTAACCAATCAGTTGCTTTAAAATCAAGAGATGCGTATCCAAATGTTCGGCTACGCCAGTCAGTTTCATAGTTCTCATAAACTGTCCAGTAGTAGTTATCTGTATAAATGGGAACTAAACCCGTTAATTCATTGGAAGGACTTCTCCAGTTCCAGGTAACATTTTTACGATTCCTTAAATAGGCGTCTTTTTGTTCTTTGATATCGACGTTGGTCTGGTACCACTGTCTGAAATTCTGATTTATATTACGACCGCTGTAACCAGTTCCATACCGGCCCTTGCCGTCTACTTTGGAATAGTTAACAGCAGCGCTGGCCGTTAATTTAGGAGTAATAGCATAAGTAGTACTGAAGTTTACAATATTTTTCCTCAGGCTGCTGTTTGGCAAAATCCCTTTTTCTTCGTTACGGGTATAGCCTAATTTAAAAGCCCCTCTATCGTTGGCGCCATCAAACATAATACTTTGGTTATTCGAAAGATGTGTTTCATAAAATGTAGAGGGGTCGTTTTGCGCAGCTACCCAGGGTCGGGCTTTATGATAATTTGGTCCGGCAGCATCAAATGCATCCCATTGATACACCATTAAATTGGGATCGAACTTAACACCGTATGAGGCATCTTCGGATGTAGGCGTTACATAATCTTTCACGCCATCGCCATTCACATCAAAATATAAAAATCCGTCTTTCTGATATTTAGCTGAATAACCGGCGCCATATTGGTTCTGGTATTCTGGAAAAGTTTTTCTGTCCATTGAGTTAACAGTAATGCCTGAGTTCACTGTTAATCCCAATCCTTTTTTAGCTTTTTTGGTAGTGATCATGATCACGCCATTCGCAGCCCGTGACCCATACAAGGCAGTAGCGGCGGCGCCTTTCAACACGTTGATGTTTTCAATGTCATCGGGGTTAATGTCGGCAGCGGCATTACCATAATCATACCCACCACGACCGGTTACCTGTGTAGTATTGGGCCTGGTGTTCATAGAGTTATCAACCGGAACACCATCTACCACAAATAATGCCTGGTTATTACCAGTAATTGATTTGGTACCGCGGATCACAATATTGGTAGAGCTACCTATACCGTTACCCTGGTTAATTTGCAAACCTGATACTTTTCCGGAAAGTGCGCTGAAGGCATTGCCTGAACGCAACTTACTAACGTCCTCCCCAGCAACAATCTGGGCAGCGTACGGCAGGGTATTTTTCGACCGTTTAATACCCAACGCAGTTACTACCACCTCGCTCATCTGCTCGGCTGTTCTGAGCGCGATCGTAATTGTTCCTGAACTGCCTGCTTTTAATTCTGTTTGCTCAAAACCCACGGCAGAAATGATGAATGTGGCGTTTTCTGGAGCGTTGATGGTGAAGTTGCCGTTTGCATCGGCGGCTACCGCATTGGAGGTGCCTTTAATTTTAATAGTCGCAAACGGAATGGGGTCTCCTTTTGCATCTTTTACCTGCCCGGTCACCTTATTAGATTGACCCAGGGCCATAGCAGCGCATAGCAGCAGCACTGCCATCAGTGATAGCATTTTTCTCATGTGACGTGTGAGTTTTAAATTTGAGTTCTAAAAACTAAATGTATCGAAAATCTCGATTCTCTATAAAAAAAAAGTTAAAATAGGGGAACGGCAGTTTTTGACCAATCTGAGGTAGACAAATCGAAATAGTAAAATGCTGCAACTCATTATCATGAACACATGTTGACATTTTTTACTATAAAGTAGAACCGAAGATTACTGTACCTGTAAAAAATTTAGACATTGGAAATAATACATTACAAATTAATCTTATCATTATAAAACACCATTCGTTTTGTGATTAAAAAGATTTTCCGAGGTTCTGTTTCCTACTTCCAAGGCCCCGTAAAAGACTTACACCCTCTAGTTTATAATCATGCCGGGGCGCAAAAAAAAATTGCCCTGGTACGAATACCAGGGCAATCCAATTAAATTTTGTTAAAAACTTCATCCCTATTTAAGGGTAATCGTTTCTTCAATCTTGCGGGGAGCCGCTCCGTTATAAGAATAAAACAGGTGAAAAGCTTTTCCAACCGGGTCGTAATAATTAGGTCCCCAGCTTTGATCAATATTAGGTGTAGCGCCTTCAGGAGCAATAGTAACAGAATTATCAGGATTAACTGTAAGTACCATAAAATAATTACTCCCGCCAAGGTCACCCAATGGAGCCGTTACTGAATTGGGACCTGCCGTAACAAGCTCTTTATCCTCGTCGATAGTTCTATCTCCTGCTGTTGGATGGTGAAAAATACCTGCTGCGTGATATATGCCGTCGTATTTATTTTTCACAACAAGTGCTACCACCGACCAGTTCATGTTACCACTAATGGCATAACCTGGCTTATCAACATTGGTTATCTTAATCCCTACTCCATAATCATGACCCAAAAAATCTGATGATTTGAATTTCAGTTTAACATAGCCGGTATGCGACCCTTTTGCAATAGTAACCACTGGATTTACAAGGGTAGCTATAGATAATGGAGCTACGTCGTATGATTTTCTGGTAGTATCAATGTCA
>DASUVL010000369.1:0-6741 GCA_036379015.1 Niastella sp. | reverse complement strand
ATAACCCGAAAGCGTATATCGCTGCTTCGCCAAAGTAAACCCGATTATGTAACCATTCAATTGTAAAACAAATGAAAGCAAAAGCAATAAAAATAGGGTGGTCAGTGGTGTATTTCGTGGCAGGCATGCTGTTGCTGCTGGGTATGTGGGATATGGTTTCGCGCATTACTAAAGGTGAAATTCCTTCACCCGTGGCAACCTGGGCTACTTTTAAAGAAGTAATGACCAATCCATTTCAAAATGACCCTGATTATAAAGGTATTGGTATAAAATTATTGAGCTCGCTGGCTCGCGTGGGTATTGGGTTTGGTTTGGGTAGTTTAATTGCCATTCCATTAGGATTTGTGTTGGGTAGCAGCAGGATCATGATGAACATCATTAACCCCATTGTACAAATACTAAGGCCGGTGTCACCACTGGCCTGGTTTCCACTGGGGTTGGCCATTTTTCAGGATTCGCCCAAAGCAAGCATATTTATGATCTTCATCTGTTGTTTGTGGCCCACGCTCATTAATACTTCTTTTGGAGCATCGAGCATACCGCAGGATCATAAAAATGTAGGTAAGGCATTCGGATTTTCGGTTTGGAAATATATTACCAAAATAATGTTACCCTATAGTTTACCTCATATATTCACCGGTTTGCGTTTGTCGATCGGCGTAGCCTGGATGGTGATCGTCGCCGGCGAAATGTTATCAGGTGGAATAGGACTGGGGTACTTTGTTTGGGAAGAAGGGTTTAACGGTGGCAGTGTAGGAAAAATTCTGGTGGCCATATTGATCATTGGAGCCGTAGGATTATTGCTTGACCGGATATTTACCAGTTTGCAAAAGCGTTTCACCTATGCGGTGTAGCTATCATTTAATTTATTAACGCATTAAAGCAGATAAACAATGAGCTCAGCAACCACTAAAATAGCAACACAAAATATTGCCGACTCCATTCTGGAGCCGGTATTAACGCCGTCAACAGCAATTGGTATCAATAACGTTACGGTAAGTTTTAAAACACCAAAAGGAACATATACGGCGGTGAAAGAAATTTCATTGACCGTACAAAAAGGCGAGATCGTAACCCTGATCGGTCACTCGGGTTGTGGAAAATCGACCCTCATGGGTACTATCAGCGGTATGGTAAAACCAACCACAGGGGAAGTAATAGCCAATGGTAAACGAGTCATTGGTCCGGGGCCCGACAGAGGCATTGTTTTTCAGAATTATTCTTTGCTGCCCTGGCTAACTGTATACAGGAATATATATGAAGCAGTGGACTCTGCATTGCGTGATCTGTCAAAATCGGAAAAAAGAGAACTGGTAGAGCGCACTTTGAAAACTGTTCATTTGTGGGATCATAAAGACAAATTGCCCGGACAATTATCGGGTGGTATGAAACAGCGCGTAGCTATTGCGCGCGCTTTCGCTATTAACCCCACGATTTTGTTGCTCGATGAGCCGTTTGGTGCGCTCGATGCATTGACCAAAAGTAATATGCACGTTGAGCTGCTGAAATTGTGGAACCTCGACAACCGGGAGAAAACAATCGTAATGGTTACCCATGATATTGAAGAGGCCATCTTTTTGAGTGACAGGGTAGTGGTAATGAATAATGGTCCGGAAGCTACGATCAAAGAAATTGTGTCTGTTCCCCTGGAGCGGCCGCGCAATAAAAAAGATATCGTACACGACCCGGTTTACATGAGCATTCACGACAAATTACTGAGCCTGTTGATCGATAAGTTTTCGATAGATGATATTAAGGAATAAGTTGAAAGGGTTAACAAGTTGACACGGATAACACACAACTAAAAGCAAGAATTAAAAACACCCCTTTAGGGGTTGCGGGTAACAAAGCAAATTTTATAACAGATTTAATTTTTGAGACATGAATCAACCGCTGGCAAAGCTGAACATTTTTTCGGGTAAGGGCATACAGATGCGCTCCTTTCACATTACCTGGCTTACCTTTTTCTTTTGCTTTTTTGGCTGGTTCGGCATAGCACCGCTGATGCCGCTGGTACGGGAGCAATTGCATTTGACCAAAGAGCAGGTAGGCAATATTACCATCGCATCTGTATCGGCTACCATTATTGCGCGGTTGATCATCGGCCGGTTGTGCGATACATTAGGTCCCCGGTTATCATATACCATATTGCTGGTGGTAGGAGCTATTCCGGTTATGTGTATTGGTTTTGCTAATAGCTACGAATCGTTCCTGCTGTTCCGTCTTATTATTGGTATCATCGGCGCGTCCTTTGTGATCACCCAGTTTCATACTTCGGTCATGTTTGCACCAAACGTGGTAGGAACCGCTAATGCGGTTGCTGGTGGCTGGGGTAACCTCGGTGGTGGTGTTACTCAAATAATAATGCCTTTGATAGCAGCTGCTTTTGTAGGCGCTGGTTATATAGATAAAGGCAACTCATGGCGTATAGCTATGATAGTTCCGGGCGCTATTTTACTGGTAATGGCATTTGTGTATTACCGTTTTACCAAAGACACGCCAAATGGTAACTATAACGAGATCAAACGCCAAACAAAAGAAAAGAAGAAAGGCACATTTATAATTGCATTAAAGGATTACAGAACATGGGTGCTGGCTGTGGCTTATGCAGCCTGTTTTGGCGTTGAGATCACGGTTGATAACGTAGCCGCTACCTACTTCGTAGATAACTATAAAGCAAGCCTTATTATGGCCGGTGCGCTCGCGAGCATATTCGGTTTCATGAACCTGTTTGCCCGCGCCCTGGGTGGTATTGTCAGCGATAAAGTTGGGAAAGTGTACGGATTGCGCGGTAAAGGATTATTGCTGGCCGGATTCCTTGTGCTGGAAGGTATTGGCATCATGCTTTTTGCCAAAGCAGGCGCTTTACCCATGGCCATTGTTTCCATGTTGATCTTTGCCCTGTTCCTGAAAATGGCGAATGGTGGCACATATTCAATTGTACCATTTGTAAACAAAGACGCCATTGGTAGTGTGGCTGGTATTGTAGGGGCTGGTGGTAATATTGGCGCTATGCTGATCGGGTTTCTTTTCAAATCAAAAAACATTACCTATGCCCAGGCATTCTTTTATATAGGTGTCGGAGTAGCCGTGGTAGGCCTGGTGGTTCTGTTAGCGCATTTGCGTACTTCGCAAAAATCAGAAGTGGCAACAAAAATGGAAGACGAAGCTGCTTTGGCGAGAGCCTAGAATAAAACCGATGAATATTAAATATTGAATATCGAATGTTGAAGGGAATAAAAAAACAATAGAAAAAAAATTATAGAATAGGGCACAATGAGTAATAGAGTGTCGGGTCTTACTTCAGTTTTAAAAATTCGACATTCAATATTCAACATTTCTAAAGTATTATCATGAGTAATCAAAATTCAGGGCCTGTGACCACCACCTGCAGTTATTGCGGAGTTGGATGTGGTGTGGTTGTAAATAAGGACAAGAAGGGGAACATTACGGTTGAAGGCGACAAGCAGCATCCGGTTAACAAAGGCATGTTGTGCAGCAAAGGCATGAATTTGCATTACACTGTCAATGATAGAAGCGATCGCTTGCTGTACCCGCAAATGAGATACAATAAGAACATGCCCATGCAGCGGGTATCGTGGGACGAAGCGCTGGATCGTACCGCTGCTGTTTTCAAAACATTCATTGATAAGTATGGTCCCGATTCCGTAGCTTTTTATGTTTCCGGTCAATGCCTTACCGAAGAGTATTATGTGATCAATAAACTGATAAAAGGGTTTATTGGCAGTAATAACATCGACACCAACTCCCGGTTATGTATGAGCAGTGCCGTGGTTGGTTATAAGATGTCGCTGGGCGAAGACAGTGTACCTGGTTGTTATGATGATATTGAACTGGCAGATTGTTTTTATGTGACCGGCGCCAACCCCGCCTGGTGTCATCCAATTTTATGGCGACGTATAGAAGCGCATAAAGCGGCAAATCCGAATGTAAAGATCATTGTAGCCGATCCGCGTAAAACGGATACCTGCTCAATAGCCGATGTACATTTACAACTGAACCCAGGAACAGATATTACCCTGAACCATGCTATCGGCAGACTGTTGATAGAGAACGGTGATGTGGACCTTGATTTTGTAAAAAATCATACCGAAGGATTTGAACAATATAAAAAGATCGTATTTCAGAAAACATTGGCGGAAGCGGCGGAAATATGTGGTATAGATGAGGCAGCTATTCTGTTGGCCGCACAGCACATTGGAAATGCCAAAGGTTTTATTAGTATGTGGACGATGGGGTTGAATCAAAGTGCTGTAGGCGTAAATAAAAATCTCAGTCTGATAAACCTGAATCTCATCACCGGCCATATCGGCAAACCGGGTTCTGGTCCGTTTTCATTGACCGGACAGCCGAATGCCATGGGTGGGCGCGAAGTAGGTGGTTTGTCGAACATGTTACCGGCACACCGTAACCTGGCCAATCCTGAGCATCGCGCAGAGGTAGAGAAATTTTGGGGTGGAACCAGTATTTCTCCCAAACCTGGTCTTACTGCTACCGAAATGTTCGATGCATTAAACGATGGCCGGTTAAAAGCCATCTGGATCATCTGTACCAACCCGCTTGTCAGTTTGCCGAACGTACGGATTGCGGAAGAGGGATTAAAGAAAGCGAAGTTTGTTGTAGTGCAGGAAATGAGCAACCGGCCCGAAACCCTGAAATATGCTGATGTAATATTGCCCGCCGCCACCTGGACGGAGAAAGAGGGCACCATGACCAATTCTGAACGACGTATTTCTTACCTGAATAAAATTGTTGATGCACCCGGTGACGCCTTGCCGGATGCAGAAATTATCTGTCGCTTTGCCCAAAAAATGGGGTATCATGGTTTCGACTTTGCCGATGCATCGGCTATTTATGATGAACACGTGCAGTTGACTGAAGGAACCAATATCGATATTAGTGGATTAAACTATAGTACTATAAAAAACAGGAGGTCAGTGCAATGGCCCTTTCCCAAAGGGGAAATGGGCCAGGGTACTGCACGTTTGTTTACCGACAAAACTTTCTATACACCTTCTACAAAAGCCATCCTTCACCCGGTGTCCGATGACCTCACCAGTGAAAAGCCCGATGGCGATTTTCCGTTTATTCTAACCACCGGCCGTATACGTGATCAATGGCATACGATGAGCAAAACCGGTAAGGTGAATAAACTCAAACAACATATTTCACAGGCATTCCTTGAAATTCATCCCGAAGATGCGCGCCGCCTGCATTTGAAAGACGGCGATATTGCAGTGGTAAGTTCGCGCCGCGGTGAGGTACAGGTAAAAGCTACAGTTACCAACACCATAAAAAAAGGGGTTGTATTTCTGCCCATGCACTGGGGTAAAATATTGAACAATGACCTCAATCGGGCAAATAATGTGACCAGCCCGATGATAGACCCTATTTCAAAAGAGCCGGATTTCAAATACTGTGCGGTACAGGTAGCGCCGTTTAAAAAACCGCGGCAACGGATCGTGATCATCGGCGCCGGCGCCGGTGCATTTGGCTTTGTGAAATCGTACCGCGAAATGAACAGTGAAGATGAACTGGTGATCTTCAGCAAAGAAAACTTTCCCTTTTACAATCGCGTGATGCTGCCCGATTATATCAGCGGCACACAAAGTTGGGAGCAATTGATCAAAATGAAGGAATCGGAGGAGCCAGGCTATAATATCAAATTGTACAAAGGTGTAAGCATTGAGAAGATCGACCGGGAGAATAAATATGTGGTTGACTCTACCGGCCGCACTACCTATTACGATGTGTTGCTTATGGCAACCGGTAGCCGGGCTGCGGTTCCGCGTAATGTGCCCGCGTTAAAAGGGATCTTCACCATGCGTAGCCGTACCGATGCCGATGAATTTAAGAACCATGTTCCCCGCGACGGTCATGTGGTAATTGTTGGTGGTGGATTACTGGGCCTTGAGCTGGCGGCTTCTTTACGCGAAGTAGATATCAAGGTGACCATTGTGCAACGCATCTCCCGCTTCCTCGACCGGCAGTTGGATCCGTTGGGAAGCCAGATGTTACACGAAGAAATGGCCGATCAGCATTGCGATATTTATTATGATGATGAAGTGCAATTGTTCTATGGCCGTAGCGAGTTAACCGGTATACGACTGAAAAGCGGTGTAGTGATTGATTGTAATGCCCTGGTGTTTGCGATAGGCACCATTCCAAATATTGAACTGGCCAAAGAGACCGGCTTGCATTGCCAGCGCGGGGTTATTGTAAATGAACGCCTGCAAACCAGCGACCCGAATGTTTTTGCCATTGGTGAGATCGCCGAATTTGAAGGTACACTATATGGTATTACGGCTGCGGCGGAACAACAGGCGCATATTGTAGCCCGCTATTTACAGGGCGATATCGCCAGCCATTACACAGGCAGTTTGTTCATGAACATTATCAAGATACATGGTTTCGATTTGTGCAGCATAGGAATACCCGAATGTCCGAATGATGATTACGAAGAGATCATCTTCCTGGATAAAGCAAAACGGTATTACAAGAAATGTATCATTCACCAGGACCGGTTGGTAGGCGCTATTTTGATCGGTGATAAGAGTGAGTTCCAGGAATTCAGGGAACTGATCGCCAACAAAATTGAGTTGAATGAAAAACGCCTGCAATTACTGCGCAGCGGTAATAAAGCAGAACCGGTATTAGGTAAACTGGTATGTAGTTGCAACAACGTAGGCAGTGAAAATTTGAAAAATAAAATAAATGAAG
>DASUVL010000368.1:0-3167 GCA_036379015.1 Niastella sp. | reverse complement strand
GGCTGCAGCCAAACAGAATGATTAGTAAACTGATGATCTTTATTTTCATGTTGGTTGGTTTTGTCGTGAATGGTCAATGGTGAATGCGTGAATACAGCTCCAGGTTTCATGCCTTTCTTCCCTTTTTCATTTCTCTGTTTTTCATTCTTAATTCTTCATTCTTTCTTTAAAACCAGTTCCTGCATTGTGCCGTAGTTTTCGTAGCTGGAGGTAACCACCTTATCACCGGGTTTTAATCCTTCCAGCACTTCGTAATAATCAGGGTTCTGCCGGCCCAGCTGGATCTCTGTTTTGTAAGCTGTCTTTCCATTCTCACTTACTTTAAAGATCCAGTTGCCACCAGTAGTTTGAAAGAACCCGCCCTTGGCAACCAGCACGGCTTCCGTTTCATCGCTCAGGGCCAGTAATACCTGTAATGTTTGGCCACGGCGAATACCTTGAGGTACTTCGCCTACAAACTCCATATCAACCTGAAAGCGGCCGCTCACTACCTGGGTATATACTTTTTTGATTTTGAGTTTATATTCTTTATTCCCTAAGGTAAACTTAGCGGTTAAACCGGTAAACACATTTGAAATGTAATGTTCATCAATATCAGCCCTGATCTTGAACCCGGTTGCCGCATCTATCTGTCCAAGCCGGGTACCGGCACTGATGTTCTGACCAATTTCGGCATCGAAGGAAGTCAACTGACCGGTGATGGGTGATTTTACTACCAGGTCGCCTACTTTTTTCTTCATCAGGTCAAGCGCCTTTTTCATATTTATGTATGACTGCTCGTTCTGGTGCAACTGGATCTTGTTGGTTGCTGAATCCTGCCGCATAATATCTTCCGTTAGCTTTTTACGGCGTACCTGGTATTGGTACCCATTTTCAGCCTGCTGGTATTCCTGCGACCCGATCACTTTCTGTGCGAAGAGTTTTTTATTCAGCGTATACAGTCGTTCGGCTTCCTTCAACGCATTGTCTACTTCGGCCATCTGGTTTAAGCGGGCTACGGTATTTTGCTGAGCGTTGTTACGGGCGATCTGCATTTGCGTTAATACATTGAATACACTGGTTTCCTGGTTGGCCAGGCTCAGTTCCAGGTCGGGGTTCGATAAGCGGATGATGGGCTGGCCTTCCTGCATCATAGTCCCGTCCTCAACAAATTTCTGTTCAACACGTCCGCCTTCCTGGGCATCGAGGTAAATTGAGGTTTGTGGTAATACGATCCCGTTAATGGGAACCGTTACCTGGAAGGGGCCTTTCTTTACTTCACTGATGGTTATTCGCTCGGTATCTACGTTCAGGCGGCTTTTGCCCGAAGTGAAATAATAACTCGCCGATATCAATAGCCCGATGGCTACAATACCTCCGATGGTTAAAATCCGCTTAACTGTCCATTTCTTTTTAGCAATAACTCTGTCCACTGTATATATTTTTAATTTAATCCGAAAGTCGGAACTTGTGATTGGTTGCCGTTCAACTTTTGTTTGCGACTTTCCCGTATTCCATTCCAATAACAATATGCCAGAATATAAGCAATGTGATTACCAGCGCGTTAAACAGCAAAATGGTACGAAGCTGTTCGCTACTAGTACATCCGGTGTACGATTTCGATACACTGATACTAAAGGCGTGTTCCTTCATAAAAAATTGTTTGCCATGCCTTTGTAATTATGGTATAATTGTAGTTGCGTTTGTTGCATCAAACCTGAAATTTTAAATAAAGTTATGTTACTGAAGAATGCTACCATACTGGTGATTGATGATGACGTCGATGTACTGACGGCTGTAAGGCTACTGCTGAAAACAGAAGCGAAGGAAGTTGTAACAGAAAAGAATCCTGAAAATCTCCGGTGGTTGCTATCGAAGCAGCAATTTGATGTGATTTTGCTCGATATGAATTTCAACAGTTCTATCAATACGGGTAACGAGGGATTGTTCTGGTTGAAAAAGGTGAAAGAATTCAAATCGGAAGCGGCTGTTATAATGATCACGGCATATGGTGATATTGACCTGGCTGTACGTTCACTGAAAGAAGGCGCTGCCGATTTTGTGGTAAAACCCTGGCATAACGAAAAGCTCATTATTACCATAAAGGATGCTTTAAAAAGAAAAGAAGGTAAAACTGCATTGGCGCCCGGTCGCAGTAACGATTCCATTATCGGCACTGAATTGCTGGGCGAATCGGATGTAATGAACGATATCTTTTACAAGATCGAAAAAATTGCACCTACCGATGCCAATATTTTGATACTGGGGGAGAACGGAACCGGTAAAGATCTGATTGCGAAAGCTATTCACCAGCAATCGTTGCGGGCAAAGAAGGCATATGTAAAGGTAGACGTTGGCGCATTGACCGAAACCTTGTTTGAAAGTGAGTTGTTTGGTCATAAGAAAGGCGCTTTTACCGATGCGCGGGAAGACCGCGTTGGCCGGTTTGAAGCTGCCAACGGCGGCACGCTTTTCCTGGATGAGATTGGCAATATTTCCCTGCATCTGCAAGCCAAATTGTTAAGCGTATTGCAAAATCGGCAGATAATCCGTTTAGGCACCAATGACCCGGTGTCTGTGGATCTAAGGCTTATATGCGCTACCAATGTACCTTTAGCAGAACTGGCCAATGAGAACCGGTTTCGCAAAGACTTAATATACAGGATCAACACCGTGGAGATCATATTGCCGCCCTTACGTAAACGGGGCAACGATATTATTCTGCTGGCAAAACATTTCAGCCGGTTGTATAGTAATAAATACATGAAGCCGGTGATGGAGTTTGATGATAAGGCCATTGAGAAATTGCTGAATTATCAATTTCCGGGTAATATCCGTGAATTGCAATACACTATTGAACGGGCTGTGATCATGTCAGATGGGCATGTGTTGCAGGCAACCGATCTGATCTTTTCACCCATTGAATCATCTACCACGCAGGAAAAAGAACCCGATGAACTGAACCTGAGCGCCGTGGAAAAGAATACCATATTGCATGTAATTGAAAAACACAATGGGAATATTACCAGGGCGGCGAAAGAGTTGGGATTAACGCGTACAGCGTTGTACAGAAGGTTGAGTAAATACGATATTTAGAATATTGAATATTAAATATTGAATGTCGAATGTTGAAGGAAATGAAAAGGCAGGGAAATGTAGAATGAAGAATGAAAAACAGAGAAATGAAA
>DASUVL010000367.1:0-10901 GCA_036379015.1 Niastella sp. | reverse complement strand
CAGCGGGCAAGGCAAAGAGACATAAAGAAAAAGAAATTATAAAAATTCGGTAGCACCTATATTACAAATTATGTTGACTGATTTTTTTATACTCATGAAGCAGGAGCTGATCATTACGGTGATCATCTTTACCCTGTTGTTGATAAAAATTGGAACAGATATTTCCAATGAGAAAATGCTGAACATCGCCAATGGGTTGTTGCTGCTGAACCTGGCGGCAGGATTTGTTGGTAATCAGTCAGGCATGTTGTTTAATGAAATGTTTTTTACCAATCCTTTAATTGTACTGGAGAAGAATATTCTTAATCTGGGTACGCTGATCGTATCGCTGCAATCAGCTTCCTGGCTGAAAAAGCATGATCACGTTCCGGAGTTTTATATTTTGCTGCTGTGTACTTTGCTGGGCATGTTCTTTATGATCTCAGGCGGGAACATCTTAATGTTTTATGTGGGGCTGGAATTATCAAGCATTCCATTGGCTGCCATGGCCAATTTTGATCTGGGTAAAAAGAAATCGTCAGAAGCGGCGATGAAGTTTATTATTTCATCGGCATTTGCATCAGGATTATTGTTGTTTGGTATTTCGATGGTATATGGAGTTACCGGCACGCTTACGTTCAGCGAAATGGCCACACAAATAACCACCGCCCCGTTGCAAATATTTGCTTTTGTATTATTGCTTGCCGGGTTTGCATTTAAAATATCGGTGGTGCCTTTTCATTTGTGGACGGCCGATGTATACGAAGGGGCACCGGTGGCTGTTACGTCCTGGTTATCGGTCATTTCAAAAGGATCGGTGTTGTTTGTATTTGTCTCTGTGTTATATACGGTGTTTAAGCCAATAGCTGCCAGTTGGTACAATATGCTATTTATATTATCGGTGTGTACGATCCTGATCGGTAACCTGTTTGCCATTAGGCAGAATAATATCAAACGATTTCTTGCATTTTCTTCCATTGCACAGATCGGTTTTATTTTGGTAGGTATAACCGGAAGTTCGCAAATTGCAACCGCATCGGTTGTTTATTTCGTGCTTATATATGTGTTCTCTAATCTGGCTGCTTTTGGGGTAATAGCCTTGGTAAGTGCTGTCACAGGTAGGGAACAGGTAAGTGATTACAAAGGTTTTTATAAAACCAACCCGGTATTATCCTGGGTACTCACGATCGCTTTGTTTTCACTGGCGGGTGTTCCACCCACGGCCGGTTTCTTTGGCAAGTTTTTCCTGTTGATGTCGGGTGCAGGAAAAGGAAACTATATCCTGATCACCATTGCGGCACTGAATATGATCATTTCTTTTTATTATTATTTGCGGATCGTGAAAGCGATCTTTATGGATGCCAATGAACAGCCTATTGAACGGTTAACCATTCCGGTCTATTCCAAACTGGCTATGATCATTTGTATTGTGGGCATTATTGTGACCGGTCTGGTAGGGTATATATATGATTATATCCATTCGCTGAGTTTTGGGTTTTGAGTAACGCCTGAAAAGTAGTCCGCGTTTTGCATTTGAGGTTTTGTAGTGTATTATTGGGAGCTTGTTTTTTGTCTTTTGGATTTTTGTATTTATTTGGAACTTGTTACTTGTCTTTTGTAATTTTTGTTATTTATGGCTATTAATAAAAATCATGAGTTTGAAGAGCTGGATGGTGTTAAATGCGCCATTGTAGAAAAGTATGCATCGCAGCAACGGGTTGATTTTTTAAAACCTTTACTCGAATTCAATAAATATACCGTACTGATAGTCGCTTCACCACCACCGAAGGCGGCAGCGCCGGTAGCGGCTTCTCCGGCCACTACAGAAACGCCTGTTGAAACAGCACCACCGCCACCGCCTGCTACTTTTACTATCGGTGTCACCGATGTTACGTTCAATCCAACTAATGCTATTTTTGGAAGATTATTAAAAACACCCGGCGGTCATGTAGTAACATTGGCTTACTGGCAGCAAAAAGAAACAGTAAGCAGAGATGATGTGCCGTACTTTTCGAAAAAGTAGCAAAGGGGTGAAAAGTTGAAAGGTTGACAAAGTTGAACAGTTGACAAGTTGAAAACACCATTCTGAACTCCTGAAGTTATAATTAGCCAGGCAACATGGTTTTAGCGAAAGTTAAAACTACTTTCCGCGTTTGCGTAGTCCTACTTGATCTTGGTCAAAGAATAGACCTTACTACTATTGTGGTATTGTTGGCGCTGTATAGAGCCCTACATTTGCATTCGATTTTGCAAGCATCGAATTCTTACCGCCCTTTATGAATACGGATAGATAACTGATTCACCTGATTCAGTAAGGTTCTCCGATTATTAGCAACAAACATTTTTACATATGGATTAGTAAGCTATTGCACCAATAGCATACTGAGATCTATTTGCATCAAATTATTAAAACACTTTAAAGGTCTTACCATGAAATCATTCTTTCAAACGGGTTTACTTATTCTTTTTTGTTCTTTATTCTCTTTGCAAACAACATTTTCGCAGTGGGTGGCACGCCATAATTTAAGCCCTGCGCAATACCAGGCGGCCTTTGATGATTTTGTTAAACAAGGTTACCGGCTTTCTACTGTAGGTGGGTATACTTGTGGCGGTCAGGAAAAATACATTGCATTATGGGAGAAGAAGGCTGGCCCCGAATGGGCTGCACGTCATGGGTTATCGGGTCAGGATTATCAAACCGCTTTTGATGATTTTGCGAAGAAAGGATTCCGGCTTACACATGTATCAGGGTATGGCGTAGGCAGCCAGGCAAAGTTTGCAGCCATCTGGCAAAAAACATCCGGTGCTGCATGGGCAGCCAGACACAATTTAACTGCGGCCCAGTATCAAAAGGCGTTTGATGATTTTTCAAAACAAGGTTACCGGCTGTTGCATGTATCGGGTTATGTGGTGAACAATATAGAATATTTTGCAGGTATCTGGGAAAAGAGTGCCGGCAATGCCTATATCGCCCGCCATAATCTTACATCAGCTCAATATCAGCAGGCCTTTACCGATTTTACCAAACAAGGCTATACATTAAAAACTGTAAGCGGTTATACAAAGAATGGCACCAACTTATATGCTGCTATCTGGGAAAAAGTGGCAAGCCCACTGTGGGCAGCAAGACATGGTGTTAGCAATGGCAATTACCAGTATGTGTTTGACAATATGTACTACCAGGGTTATAAGCCTGTGTATGTAAATGCCTATATGTCGGGCAATAGTTGTGAGTATAATGCCATCTGGACCAACACCAATATGAAAGGATCTGATATTGCTGCTATCGATGAGGCGGTAAATCAATACATGAGCAGTCAAAGTGTTAAAGGATTATCGATCGCCGTTTGTAAAAATGGAAGACTGGTATTTGCAAAAGGATATGGCTATGCCGATGCCGCAAGTGGAGAAGAAATGTCGCCCGATCAACCGCTACGCATTATGAGTGTATCAAAACCGGTGACGTCGGTAGGAGTGATGACGCTGCTGGACCAGCATAAGATCTCACTGGATAAAGCCGTGTTCGGTCCAAATAGTATCCTTGGTTCAAAGTATGCTACACCAGCCGGTAAGGAAAAGTTGAACAGGATCACGGTTCGTCAGTTGTTGAACCACACATCGGGCTTGCGTACCTGTAATGGGGAATCTGTTTTCTGGGATCAGAATAAAACAGCTGATGATGCAATGAGTGTTTTGCTTAATGCTTCTGACCTCATCACTACAGATACTTCTGCTCAGTATATTTATTCCAACACCAACTTCTTTATCCTGGCCCGTATTATTGAGCAGGTGAGCGGACAATCGTACGAAAATTACATTCGTAATACCGTTCTCAATAAATGCGGTATTGGCAATACTATGTATGTAGGTGCTGCATCAGGAAATGCAAAGGCAGGCGAGGCGAGCTATGTACCCATGGATAAAATGAACCTGCAACTGTGGGCCGGTTTTGGGGGCTGGGTAGCAAGGCCTATTGATCTATTGAAATTTTTGAATAGGGTAGACGGTGCTGCGATACCAAGTGATGTGATCACTGATCCTACCCACACGGCCATGGTTACCGGTACCACTTTAAACATGGGCTATGGATGCGGCTGGATTGTATCAGGCGATCTGCAAAATCATAATGGTTGCTTTGACGGAACCAGGTCATTCCTGGTAGAGTTGGGCAATGGTATGAGCTATTCCGTGATCATTAATAATAATCCTTCCAACGATGGTTGTGGCTGGACGATGAAAAGCGCTATTGAAACAGGTTTGAATAAAGTGTCGGGATTTCCGGCGTATGATCTGTTTTAAGAAACGATATAAAAAGAAATAAAAAAAGCCCTAAAGAAGATTGATCCTTTAGGGCTTTTCTTTTCAAATATGATTTAGTTGACTAAGTGCGGTTTTGTGCTCCCGGAAAAAGGTGTTTGGGTAGAATGCAAAAAACCGAAGTACTGAAAGAATATCTTTCAAACCTTCGGTCTTTTTTCTCAGGAATAATGCTTCTGAATGCCTGTTTTCCTTAATTCACCTTTCTGTATTTTTCTGTTACGTTCAGATTTCCTTCATTGTCTGATTTAACGGTCACCCAGCTTTTTTCATCTTCCAGCTTTACAAAATATTCTATCCTGGAGTTGCCGTTTTCTGAAATAACAGAAACTTCAACAACGCCAAAGATACTTTTGTTGGGATAAGCGTTTTTGATCTTGGAGCGGATCATGAATGGCAGATTCGACTCAAAGTAATACCGCGTAAACTCGGTTAACCTCCCGTCTTTCAGGTATACAATGCGCGAGCGAACGCCATCTGTGACAAAATTTACCACCCAGGCTTTGGGTAATTCATACCAATTCACCCGCTCAGCTTTCGGGAAACTGGTGTTGAACGTTTTGATCAGATTGTCGTCGATTGTACCCGGACCAGGATCACGGGCAATTAAACTAAAACTAAGTAACACGGCTGAGAAAAGAATGATCAACTTTTTCATGGCTTAAACTTTTAAAACATTTATAATCGGTCGTAAAGGTAAAATGTATTTGGACTATTAGGGTATCCGGTTTTTATATACCAGGTAGTCCGGTTTAATGGGGCAACAGTAAATGATCTGAATGTTATCCACCTAGATAAGCCGGTGAACAAAGATGAGATGATCTATGAACGAAAAATTGTATAAATCGGCACTATAACGCGAAATGGTCGTAATTATTTTGAATGGATGGTTTTTGCCAGCAAATCAACAGCCTGTGTTGCTTCCTCTTCATTCATCCAGCCAAAACCCATGCGGGTTGCATTTATTGATACAGAGGAGGTGTTATGTATTAAACCGTTCGAGAGGATGAGACCTTGCGCTCTTAATTTTTCAGTTAATGGAGGTAAAGGAACTGATTTATGAAATTTAGCCCAGATGGCGAGTCCGCCATCAGGTGTTTTAAAATCAATAACGTCTGCTAATTTCTCATGCAAATAGCTGCATAAAAAATCCCTGCGTTTATGATATGCCAGCAACGCTTTTTTCAGGTGTCTTTTAATATGACCTTCTTCAAACATTTCGGTCAGCGCCAATTCCATAATAGGATCGCCTTGCGTGTCGATCAATTGTCGCACTTTAGTAAGTTCCAGAATGAGATTTTCCGGTGCTATAATATACCCGGTACGTATGGCCGGTGCAATGGTTTTGCTGAGCGTACCTATGTAAACGACCATCCCTTTGGTATCGGCGCTCACCAGCGGCAGCATGGGACTGCTTAAATAATGAAAGTCGTAATCGTAATCATCTTCGATAATGATAAAACCATATTTTTCGGCAAGCGATAACAGTTTTATCCGGCGGGCAGCCGACAGTGTTACCGTGGTAGGATAATGGTGATGCGATGTTATATACAACGCTTTGATCTTTTTCTTGCGACAGATCTTTTCAATAGCATCTACATCAATACCATATTCATCTACTTTAACGCGGGCTAATTTCATGCCGGCCAGTAGAAATACATGATCGGCATAATAATAATTTGTATCACCTACTATGATCGTATCTCCTTTTGAAAACAGAACGGTCGATAACAGGTACAACCCCATCTGGCTTCCGCGTGTTACTAAAATATTTTCGAAGGTAGTTTGTAAGCCACGGCTTGCGTTGAGATAATCTGATAAGATAGCCCTGAATTTTTGTACGCCCGGCGTTTCAACGTAAGACATAAATTTCAGGTAGGTATTTCTCGACAAAACACTTCTGTAAGCCCTGCCCAATTCATCGGCCGGAATCAATCGCATATCGGGCCCATCGTGAAATCCTATTATATGCCGTAGGGGCAGCACGGGTGCACGTACACCTGTATTCACTTTAACCGAGTAGCCGGTTGTTGCGGGAAAAGTATTTTGTTTTGGATTGTTTGAAAACCGCCGGCCGGTTGTTTCAGGTAATTCTTTACTGGTAAAAGTCCCTTTTGAAGGATGCATTTCTATCCATCCCTGCGCATCCAGTTCTTCGTACGACCTGACGATCGTTTTGCGGTGTACTTCCAGTATTTCAGCCATCTGGCGGGTGCCGGGTAGTTTTATTCCTGGTCCAACCCGGCCTTTTCGCATTTCCTGAATAACGAAATTGGCTATTTGCAAATAAACCGGCGTATCACAGTCTTTTTGTACTTGTATGATCGTTTTCCATGGAAGCATAGCGGACTACCTGGTTGGTTGAAATTAGGGGCTAAGATAGTCCATTTTGTAATGGCCGGGTAGTCCGGTTTTTTTGAAAGAAGGGGTCCGCTTTCTGCGCAAACTTATACTTTAACTGCAACCTTTTTGCCGGTAGCAGCTGCCTTGTAAATGGCTTCAATGATCACCAGGTCGCGACGGCCTAACTCGCCCGGAATTATTGAATTTCTGTTAGTTAAAATGCAGTTGGCGAAATCATCCATTTGTAATGCCTGTTGATAGGGTGGTGTAAAACTCAACGGGCCGCGACTGGTTTCTACTACCATGCCCCGGTAAGTAAATGCATGTTCTTTGAATTCGAACCAGCCTTTTGGTCCTTCCACCCTGAATTTATCAGCACCATGCTGGTAACTTGTTTGTGCGGTACAAATTGCCCCACCCGGAAACTCCATGGTCCAGCTGATGCCTTCTTCTACGTCAGTAAACATGTCGGGTTTTGTTTTGGGGTGTAGTTGAGCGGTTACAGCAACAGGCGCTACGCCACTGGCCGCCATGCAAGCACCATGAATGATATAAATACCCAGGTCCATCAACGGGCCACCGCCGGCCAGTTTTTTATCGGCACGCCATACTTTGTTTTGCATTATGAAACCACGATCTCCGGTCATGGTGGTAAAAGGGCCGAAATCTTTTTCTTTCGCCAATCGCATCATTTCTTTATGATAAGGATCAAAATGCAATCGGTAGCCTACCGATAATTTTACCCCGGCCGCTTTGCAGGCAGCAAGGATGCGATCACATTCTTCCACCGTATTGGCCATTGGTTTTTCGCAAATAACATGTTTGCCTGCTTTGGCGGCTGCTATGGCATGTTCGGCATGCAAACCATTGGGTGTAACTACATATACAATATCGATATCCTTATTATCAGCCATCTGTTGCATGGTATCGTAGCTGTAAATATTTTTTGCAGGAAATCCATATTCCTTCGCCCACTGTTCTCCTTTTTCTTTTGAACCGGTAACAACGCCTGCAAGCTTGCACAATTTCGTCTCCTTCAATGCCGGCCCCAGCTGCCGGGTGCTGTATTTACCGAGCCCTACGAGGGCAATACCCAGGGTACGTTCAGGCCTGGGTGTATTGCCAAACAAACCCAATGGACCGGCAGCTAATACAGATGCTGCGCCTAACGATATTTGTTCAATAAAAGCACGGCGGCTGGAGACTGTTTTTTTCATATCCTAAAATAATGCAATAGCAATATAGCATATTCAGTGATGATGGCTTATTATACAACGATATTGGCCCCGGATCCCATGGCATGATTTTTAAATATCTGTTGTATAATCTTTTATTATGCAGAATTGGCTCAGAACACTGATCGCCGGTGCTGCCGCTTATAAATGGGGCGGCGGATGTTTGGGTACTATAATCGTCTTTGTGCTTGTTTACTGGTTATTGCAAGGATGCTAAAGGCATAATGTGATAATGTGATAATATGCTAATGTGATAATGGGAAAGGCAAAAAGCCAAACTAAGAATCGACATTCAACCAGGTACTCAACAAAAGACACAGGACGGTAACAACTCCCCCCTTTAGGGGCCGGGGGTGTCATTCATACTTCGCAACCTGCCGTTCGTAGGGATTTTATTAAAATAGACTTGTTTTCCCGACTTTTATGGTACTATGAAAAGAGTGTTATTGCATAGTGCCTTCTGGTTGGTGTATTTACTGCAGGATACCGTGCTGGAACTCGTTTGGGTTGCACCAGCGCTGAAAAATGTTCCCGAAAATATACAGTTCTGGATGGCGTTTAAAGCCGCCGTCGCCGCTTTATTCCCCAAGCTGTTATTCACCTATTTTATTTTATATGTTGCCATCAAAGAAATTATAAAAGGACGGGTGAAGCTGTTCTGGATCATCTTGCAGGTTGCTGCTGCCATCATCATTACCATTATACTGCACCGGATAGTATTTGTATATTATATCAATCCGGTAATTTACAGCGGCGTGCTTACAAACCGCCCCTTGTTCAACCTGCTGGGTGTATTGCTGGCAGTTATGGATATTGGATTTGTTTCGGGCGTAGCCATTACCCTGAAATTGCTACGAATTCAATTGACAGCGCGGGAACGGGAGAAAAACCTCGTTAAAGAAAAATTGGAAGCCGAATTAAAATTCCTTCGTCACCAGACCAATCCGCATTTTTTATTTAATACACTCAATAACATCTATGCGCTTGCCCGTAAAAGATCTGAACATACGGCCGAAGTGGTTTTGCGGTTGTCGAAACTGCTGCGTTTCATGTTATATGAATCAAAAAGCGACCAGATCTCCATTACAGATGAACTTAAGATACTGGATGACTACATAGCGCTGGAAAAAATGCGTTATGAGCGGTTGACCATTCACTTTCAACGGGATATAGATGATAGTTTACACAAGATAGCGCCCCTGCTTTTATTGCCTTTTGTGGAGAATGCATTTAAGCATGGCGCCAGTGAAAGCCGGTTCGATTCTTTTATCCGTATTCAGGTACAATTACAGCAAGGGCGGCTTACCTTTAATATAGAAAACACAAAGGAAAATCATACGACTGAAGAAATGCGGGACAATATCGGTCTGGGTAATGTTCGACGACAACTGGAACTTATGTACAGAGAGTATGATCTGCAACTGCAAAATGAGCCTCATATTTTTTCGGTACAACTATATATAAACCTAAACAGCTATGCACAGGTATAATTGTATAATTGTTGAAGACGAGCCCCTGGCGGCGGAAGTGGTAAGAGATTATATTTTACAGGTTCCTTTTCTGCAATTAAAGGGAATTTGCACTGATGCTTTATATGCCATGGACCTGTTGCAAAAGGAAAAGATCGACCTCGTATTCCTGGATATTCACCTGCCTAAATTAAAGGGATTGGATTTTATCAAAGCGCTCAAAAAGCCGCCGCAGATCATCATTACGTCTGCCTACCAGGAATATGCGCTGCAAGGCTATGAATTGAATGTGGTGGATTACCTGTTAAAACCGATTGAATTCAACCGGTTTGTAATGGCTGTTAATAAATTGAAAGAACGCGATATGGTGAATGCATCGCCCGCACCAGTAGTGGTTACCGAAAGAGCTTCGTTGTTCTTTAATGTAAGCAAGAAGCGGGTTAAAATGTATATAGATGAGATCCTTTTTATCGAAAGTCTGAAAGAATATATCCGGATCACCACAAAAGAAAAATCCATTCTTACCAAGTTTCAACTGGGACAAATTGAAGAAATGCTGGCAAAGAACGGCTTTCTACGTATACATCGTTCTTTCCTGGTTGCCAAAAACAAGATCGATGCTTTTTCTGCAACCGATGTGGAAATTAACGGCAGGCAAATACCGATCGGCAGAAGTTATAAAGAACTGGTGATGGGCGTGCTGGAAAACTAGGCAAAAAGGCAGCAAGGCATCGAGGCAAAACGCGGAACACCGAAAGCAAATACAGTTGAAAGCCGAAATCAATTACAGTTTGCATCCCCCTGAATCCTGAAACTGGTATCTGGTAACCGGTAACTGGTATCTGTTATTTGTAGGTAGTAAACTGCATTTCGTTGAAAATTTTACACCTCAATACCGCCAATACATAATTTGAGCCTTCAACCAAACGCTGCTGCAATGACTACCATTCAAACTGTTTCAGCAAATAATCAACATTACACAAGGCCAATTCTGAAAATAATAGGGTCGGTAGGACTGCTAGTAGGGAGTCTTGATATACTGGCTGCCTGTCTGAATGCATATTTAGCAAGAGGAACCAGTCCGGTAGTGGTGCTGCAGTTTATTGCCAGCGGCGCTTTTGGCAAGGCGGCTTTTTCGGGCGGATGGCAGATGCCGTTATTGGGCCTGCTTTTTCATTTTATCATTGCCTATAGCTTCACCGCGTTATTCTTTTTGTTGTACCCATCCATAAAGATCATGTCAAAAAGCATTGTTATTACCGCCATTGTGTATGGCATTTTTATCTTTGTGGTTATGAATTTGGGAGTACTTCCTTTGACAAAGATCCCAAAGATCAGTTATCAATGGGAGAAGGTGGCAATAGCCATATTGATACTGATTGTGGCCATCGGGTTGCCGCTTTCCATTTTTGCCCGTAGATTTTTTACACATAGAAATACGACTCAATAGAACCATTAATTATCAAGGGTTCTAAAAACGCTTAAAACCGGCACCCGGGCATGGTTGATGATACGTTGTGAAAAGGGGCCAATGAAAAATTGTTTGTTGGCTACATCC